>CALCTX010000045.1 GCA_937907035.1 uncultured Selenomonadales bacterium | reverse complement strand
AGTTTCGTTGGAACGCTGACGAAGGAAGAAAATGCTTCGCATTTTCCTGATTCAGGGCGTTATAACGAAGTGATAACAGATTCTGGCAGGCAGGAAAGGTAACGGTGAATACTCAGATGGGATTTTGGATAATTTCCGGTATTCTTTTGATCAGCTTGATGATATTGTTTCGTTATGCGGTATCTTATTTGTCACAAAGCAAGATAGCCGGTTTTTTTGCTTGGCTGATTTTGCTGGTTGATGTGGCGGTTTTTTCAGGCTTTACCAAAACGGGACGGGAATATATTCATCAATATCTTTCTGAAGCACAGATTGGATTGATCATTGAAGCGTTTACGGTATTGGTGATGTTTCAGATATTGATGAGCGTGTTGGTAATGATCGATATGGCGATTGACAAATGCAAAGAAAAGTTAAAGATGCCGGTTGATGAGAGCAAACGACGTTTTTTACGTAAAGGAGTACTGATGCCAATAGCTGTTGCCGGAGCTGCTGTTTACGGGAACCGTTATGAAAAGGAACATACTGTTGTCAGAGAGATTGCTGTTCCCACCAAGGATTTGCCGGAGAATCTATATGGATTTCGTATTGCACAGCTTTCTGATGTGCACTTGGGAATGTTTTTTTCGTTGGAACGATTGCGTGATTTGATGGAACAGGCATCATCACTTAAGGCTGACGTTTTGGTTTTGACCGGAGATATTTTTGATGATGTTGACATGAACGAGGAAGCGGCAATGATCATAAATGAATATACGGGTCGTTTTCCAAAAGGGATTTTTTGTTGTTTTGGCAATCATGAGCATTTTCGTGGAATAAAAAAGATCAAAACTTATTTGGCGAAGACAAAAATAAAATTGTTAGATAACAGAAGCGTAATGATCGTTAATGGTGAACGGCCTTTGTATCTGGCCGGAGTTGATTACCCGATGGCCAGGCATGCCTTTGATATGCTGGCACTTTCTTATATGGATGATGCTTTTCGGAATATCCCGGATAAGGCAGTTACTGTATTATTGGCTCATCATCCGGATTTTATCGATTATGCTGCGGAACGTCAGGTCATGCTGACGCTTTCCGGCCATACGCATGGCGGACAACTTGGTTTGTTTGGGATTCCGTTGGTTCCGCCGGTATTTAAGTATATGCGGGGCAGTTACAGAGTCGGCGACACATTTGGTTATGTTCATAGCGGCAATGGCAGTTGGTTTCCCTGCCGTATCGGATGTCCGCCGGAGATAGCTTGTTTTTCATTGTGTGAAGAAGGATAGAATTTAATAGAGAAATGGATAAGCCTCGGGTGTTATGATAAAGTGCCGGAGGCTTGATTTTTGTAGTAAAATCTGTTTTTTGAGAGATTTGTCCCTTGTGTTTGGAAGACGTAAATGATAAACTAAAATGGAATATGTATATTATCTCTTTGGAGGCACTATAGATAATGGAAAAACTGATTATTAACGGCGGGAAAAAGCTTACAGGGCGAGTGAAGATCAGTGGGGCAAAGAATGCCGTATTGCCGATTATTGCCGCAACACTTTTAGGGCAGGAAACGCCCAGCCGTCTTGATGAGGTTCCAAATTTGGACGATGTGCATACAATCGCTGAAGTTTTATGCGAATTGGGTGTAAAGGCAAAGTATAACCATGCTGATAATACGTTTACGGTTGACAGTACTGATATCAAAAAATATGAGGCACCATATGAATTAGTGCGGAAAATGCGGGCGTCATTTTTAATAATGGGACCATTACTGGCACGTTTGGGCCGGGCAAAGATATCCCTTCCGGGCGGCTGTGCCATCGGAACGCGACCGATCGACTTGCATCTCAAAGGTTTTGAAGCTTTAGGAGCTGAAATTGAGATGGGACATGGCTTTATCGATGCACGGGCACCGCATGGATTAAAAGGGGCCAGAATTTATTTGGATTTCCCAAGTGTTGGTGCAACGGAAAATATAATTATGGCTGCGTCAATGGCTGAAGGACAAACGATTTTGGAAAATCCGGCTCAAGAGCCTGAAATTATTGATCTGGCTAATTTCCTCAATGTTATGGGGGCTAAAATTCGTGGTGCCGGTACAAATGTTATCAAGATTGATGGCGTAAAACGTCTTGGCGGTGCTAATTATACGATCATTCCTGACCGCATTGAAGCCGGGACATATATGGTAGCAGCGGCCATGACACAGGGTGATGTTTATATCGAAAATGCTATAAGTGAACATCTTAAGCCGGTTATTGCAAAACTTAAAGAAGCCGGAGTAAATATAGAAGAAAATGTTGATGGCATCAGAGTGAACTGTGATAAGAGGACTGTTGCAGTTGATGTTAAAACAATGCCGTACCCGGGATTCCCGACTGATATGCAGGCACAGTTTATGGCGATGTTGGCAGTTTCTGAAGGAATTAGTGTGGTTGCGGAAACTGTTTTTGAAAATCGCTTCATGCATGTAGATGAGTTTAAGCGAATGGGTGCCAATATAAAAGTTGATGGTCGGACTGCTACGGTTGAGGGGGTTGCGAAATTAACCGGGTGTGAGGTCAAAGCTACTGATCTGCGAGCCGGAGCAGCGATGGTGCTGGCCGGTTTAGTGGCGGACGGAGAAACTCAGATCGGGTGTATTCATCATATTGATCGCGGCTATGATAATCTGGTCCCGAAACTTGTGGCTTTAGGGGCGGATATCCGGCGGGTTGATGTTTGACAGGTTAAAGAGGGATAAAAAAGATGACAATTTCACAGCGTAATATTTTGATTATATTTTTGACAGGATTTGGTTTGCTTCTATTGGGGAATGGTTCTATTCCGATAACAGATCCGGTTGAGTCTAATTATACTTTGACTTCGGCTGAGATGTTGGCTTCAGGTGATTATATTTCACCACGAATTTATGGTAATTATTGGTTTGATAAGCCGGTATTTTTTTACTGGGAACTTATTGCTGCTTTTAGCACATTCGGGATTAATGATTTTGCTGCTCGGTTTTTTCCAGTCGTTTTTGGTGTGCTTGGGCTGTTAATGACCTATTTTTTTGCCCGGCGTATTTATGATGAAAAGACCGGATTTTGGTCGGCAATGATCTTAGGGACCTGTTTTGAATATTGGCTTCTTTGTAAAACGGTTATTACAGACAGCAC
>CALCTX010000044.1 GCA_937907035.1 uncultured Selenomonadales bacterium | reverse complement strand
AAATATGGTAACGTTGAGCTGTGTTGTACAGCGGAAGAATTTTTGCAAGCCGGATATGAATATGGCGATCTGCTGATGGCTGATATGTCAGCGCTTGGCCGTCTGCCAGTTGTGTTTACGCCTGATTACAGCAGTGCAGGGGTCGGGATGCTGGCTGTTTCCGATGATGCCGGGCGGAGCAATAGTTTGTCATTGTTTATGCTGAACATTTCGGTAACAGATTGTTTGATTACAGAGCAACTGCCGGAGACAGTTACATTTTCTCTGGCACAAAGGCATTATTTGCCTATACTAAAATTGTCCCGGACAAATTCGCGCAATGATTATCGGTCAGACGAGGAATTTGCCAATTTCCGGGAGGTCGTCGGAAAGAAGATCAAGCCGAAGACATTGTACCGGGCAAGTAATCCGCTGAATGAAAAGGCAAACCCCGGCCGTTGCGGGTATGCTGACCGGTTGGCAGAGCGGGCCGGGATAAAAACTGTGATCGATATGGCAGACAGCAACGGAAAACTGCAGCAGATAAAGACTCTTCCGGATTACAGCGGTAAACTTTATGCCAACGGAAAGACCGTGCTGCTGGGAATAATGCCGGATATGTTTTTGCCGGAAAACAAAGCCAGGCTGGCGGAAGGAATCCGGTTCATGCTAAAGAATGACGGACCGTATTTGTTTAACTGCAATGAGGGAAAAGACCGGACCGGTTTTTTGGCGATCGTTTTGGAAGCTTTGGCTGGGGGTTCCATCGAGGAGATCAAGCGTGATTATTTGCTTTCTTATTGCAATTATTATCATCTTGAACCGGGCAGTGAGGAGTATGAAAGATTTTCCCGGACGACTATTGACCGGCTTTTATGTATCTTGGTTGAGCCGGAACTCAGGATGCAGACAGGAAAGTTTGACTGGCAGGACAAAGAAGTGCCGTCAGCGGCTGAAGTGCAAAAAGCAGCTTACGATTATCTGCTGAGTACGGGCCTTTCGGTTGTCGAGATCGAGTCATTAAAGGCAAAGTATTGTATTGAATAACATAAAAAGGGCTGTCGCATATTATGGTTTAGCCCGTCATGCTGAACTTGATTCAGCATCCCTGTGTACAACGTTGCACAATGGGATTCCGGATCCGGTCCGGAATGACAAGTTATGTATAATATGCGACAGCCCTTTTAATTTCAAGTCTTAGTTTATACTATTTTTGTTGTCCAGTTTTCAATGCTCAGGATATTGTCAACCCAGTCTTCGTAAAATTCCGGTTCGTGGGAGACGAGCAGGATGGTCCCTTTGAATTCCTTGAGGGCCCGTTTGAGTTCTTCTTTGGCATCGACATCCAGATGGTTGGTTGGCTCATCGAGAACCAGGAGATTCTGTGTTTTGAGTGTGAGTTTGCAAAGCCGGACTTTGGCTGCTTCACCGCCGCTTAATACGGTCATCTGATTGGTGATGTGTTCGTTGGTCAGACCACAGGAAGCAAGTGCGGCCCGGACTTCAAAATTTGTGAGGCCGGGGTATTCCTGCCAGACTTCTTCAATAGCGGTGTTGCTGTTGCCACGGGAGGATTCCTGCTCGAAATATCCCGGGACGACAAATTCGCCGAGTTCGATCGATCCGGCCAGTGGCTTGATAAAGCCCAGCAGAGTTTTCAGCAGAGTCGTTTTTCCTAATCCGTTTACGCCGACCAAAGCAATTTTCTGACCGCGTTCGATCTGGAAATCAACCGGCCGGGTAAGCGGTGTATCGTAACCAAGTACCAGACCTTTGGCATCGATGACAAACCGGCTGGGGGTACGGTCTTCCGGAAATTTGAAATGAGGTTTTGGTTTTTCGGTACGTTTTTGCAAAACTTCCATTTTATCCAGGCGTTTTTGACGGCTGTTAGCCATGCCTCTGGTTGCAACCCGGGCTTTATTGCGGGCGATGAAATCCTGTTCCTTTTTTATTTCCTGCTGCTGCCGTTCATAAGCGGCATCTTCCTGTTTTATTTTCAAAGCGTGCATTTCTTCAAATTTCTCATAGCTGCCGGTATAACGGGTGATGTGAGTGTCTTCTACGTGGTAAATGACATTGGTCACCGCATTTAAGAACGGAATGTCATGGGAAACGAGAATGAAAGCATTTTCGTAGTTTTGCAGATAGCCTTTCAGCCATTCGATATGCGGCGCATCAAGATAGTTGGTAGGCTCGTCGAGGATAAGGATCATCGGGTTTTCAAGCAACAGCTTGGTGAGCAGGACTTTGGTTCGCTGGCCGCCGGATAATTCATCAACCTTTTTATCCAGGCCGAGATCCATAAGGCCGAGACCGCTGGCTACTTCGTTGATACGGGTGTCAATCGTGTAAAAACCGTTAGCATCGAGGATTCCCTGAATATCACCGGCATCGGTCATAAGCTTATCGGCTTCGTCACCTTTGGCGGTTGCCATTTTGTCGTAGCAGTCCAGCATTTCTTTTTCGAGCTGGTACATCTTGTCAAAAGCTGTGCGCAAGGTTTCCCGGATAGTCAGTCCCGGTTGCAGGGTAGCGTGCTGGTCGAGTGAGCCGACCGTGATACGGCGGGCCCATTCCACTTTGCCGGCATCCGGGGTCAGATCGCCCATGATTATGGACAGAAAGGTTGATTTTCCTTCGCCGTTTGCACCGACAAGAGCAACGTGTTCGCCGGGAAGCAGACGAAATGAGACATCTTCAAAAATAGTTCGGGCACCGAAGCCGTGAGAAACATTGGTTACGGTTAAAACACTCATTAGTTGATCATCCTTTTGTTTTAATTTGCGATATGCAAAAGAATATCTTATCTTAAGCCGAATGGCAAGCGGAATTTTTGGCAGATAATAGACAGATGTGCTTGGGACATATACAAAGACAGACAGTTTTGATGTATAATTATCAAAAAGTGCTTGCATAGTAACTTTTGATGTGTTATTATGTGTACAATTTAGTTATGGAAAAAACGATGAACAGGAAAAGTACGATATCTTGAAGCGTTCAGAGAGCCGGGGAAGCTGTGAGCCGGTCGGGGAGAGATATCAGAAGTTCCCCTGGGAGTTGCCCGCTGAAATTGTGGTAGGCGGTGCCGGAGCCTTTACCGTTAAAAGAAGGAGCATATCGGTATTTTACCCGTATGTGACAGAGATTTGCTCCGGCAAATGAATTAAGGTGGTAACACGACAGCCTCGTCCTTAGGGATGAGGCTTTTTTGTTTAGAATGGAGGATAATATGGAGACAATGGGATTTTTGGGGCCACCGGGGACACACAGTGAAGCGGCGGCGTTATATTTGCGTGATGCAGAGAAGCTGGCATTGGATCTAAAGCCTTATCCGGATATTTATTCAGTAATGCAGGCAGTGATCGATGGTGAGCTTGACCACTGTTTTGTACCGGTAGAGAATTCTTTGGAAGGTTCAATAAACATCACGCTTGATATGCTGGCACACGGAGATGAGCTGGCTGTTGAACGCGAGCTTATCTGGGGGGTTCATAATCACTTGATGGCGAAATGCCGGTTGGCAGAGATAAAAACAATTTATTCTCATGCACAGCCGCTGGCACAGTGCCGGGAGTATTTAAAAGCGAATTTTCCTGATGTTCAGCTGATCGCGGCTTCCAGTACAGCCCGGGCAGCGGAGCGGGCGGCGGCCTGTGATCCGCAGGAAGGCTGTGCGGCAATCTGTACTGAACGTGGCGGCGAACTCAATGGATTAAAGCTGTTAGTGCGGGATATTCAGGATAATGATACAAATTGTACCAGGTTTTATCAGATATGCCGGAAACAAAAAATAATGCCGGTAAGACAGACCAGCGGAAAAACGTTATTGATCTGTCAGATCGATGGCAAGCGGGCCGGCAGTCTTTGTGAGATGTTGCAGGAGTTTGCGGTTCGGAAGGTCAATATGACCCGTATCGAATCGAGGCCGGCCAGAACCGGATTAGGCGAGTATATTTTCTTTTTTGATCTGGAAACTGATTGTCCCCGGGATGATCTGGCGGCGGCGATCGAGGCTGTGCGGCAGCGCAGCGTCTGGCATCGGCATTGCGGCGAATTCCCGGTAATCTATGCCAATAATATATGAGTGTTAATTAAATTAAAGATAAGCGAGAGGAGATAATATTATGGTTATTATAATGAATCAGGATGCAACTCAGGCAAATATCAACGATGTCATCAGTGCGATCGAGGGCGTCGGTCTTGTTGCCAAGGTAATGGAGGGTGCTCAGCAGAAGATCGTCGGGGTTATTGGCGATAAAACCCGTTTGGCGGCAGTTCCGGTTGATGCTTTGCCAGGGGTTGAGAAGAGTGTTTCGATTTCCAAAAGCTATAAGCTGGCAAGCCGGGAATTTCATCCGCAGTCAACGGTAGTTGATGTTGACGGGATAAAGATCGGTGACGGGAATTTGGTCGTTATGGCCGGACCATGCGCAGTAGAGTCGCGTGAGCAGTTATTTGAAGCCGCTGATATTGCAAAGAAGGGCGGAGCACAGTTCTTGCGCGGCGGTGCGTATAAGCCACGGACTTCACCGTATTCTTTCCAGGGGTTGGAAGAAGAGGGCTTAAAATATTTAGCTGAAGCCAGAGAACGTACCGGACTGAAGATCGTTACCGAGGTAACTGAGGTCGAAGCGGTTGAAACGGTAGCACGATATGCGGATCTGTTGCAGATCGGTGCGCGGAACATGCAGAATTTCCGTCTGTTAAAAGAAGTCGGCCGGACCAATAAGCCGGTAATGTTGAAACGGGGACTGGCAGCAACGATTGATGAGTGGCTCAATGCGGCAGAGTATATTATGAATGAAGGCAATCAAAATGTTGTCCTCTGTGAGCGCGGTATCCGTACTTATGAAACGTATACGAGAAATACGCTTGATCTCAGTGCGGTAGCGGCAGTAAAGCATTTGTCGCATTTGCCGATCATAGTTGACCCAAGCCATGGAACCGGCAAGTGGCGGATGATCCACCCGATGTCAATGGCAGCAGTGGCTTGTGGCGCAGATGGACTTATCATTGAAATGCATCCGAATCCGGCAAAGGCACTGTCTGACGGGCAGCAGTCATTGCGGCCGCAGAATTATATGGAATTGATGGACGATCTTAGAAAACTTACCGGATTTTTGCAAAAGGAAGATTTGATTAAAAACGGTCTGTAATGTCGCAGGCTATATGAAAAATGGCTATCGCTTTTAACATAAGCGATAGCCATTTTTTAGAGTTCTTCAATTGTCGGTAATGCGCCTTTTTTTATGCAGGCTTCGGTGATCGTTACCCGGCGGTGTGTTTCGGTGCGGGGAATGTCAAACATGATATCGAGCATGATATCTTCGATGATGCTCTTTAAGCCGCGGGCGCCGGTCTTTCGGTCGATAGCTTTTTTGGCGATCAGGCGTAAGGCTTTTTCCTCAACGACCAGTTCGACATTATCGATAGCTAATAATTTTTGATATTGGCGGACCGGGGCGTTTTTCGGTTCGGTGAGGATGCGGATCAGCGCATTTTCATCAA
>CALCTX010000043.1 GCA_937907035.1 uncultured Selenomonadales bacterium | reverse complement strand
CAGTATCAGCAAACTTCATTAAGTTTTCACTGGCCCGTGACTGTGTACTATCCGGAAGCATAATGTGAAGGAGCCCTCCAACTTTTGCCTGTGGATCGTACAGAGATACCCCTATACATGAGCCAAGTCCATAGCTTATAAGCGTAGCAGGTGCTTTGCCGACTTTATAGTCAGCCATCCCCACCCTGATCAGCTCTGCCATATCATTCAACTCCCACTGCCGCCAAAATCGTCTCCAAAGATCCAGCATCCGGAACAAGGAAGAAATGTCCTTTTATGTCATCCTCTTCACTTAAAAATTCCGTTTCAATAACCAACGCATGATCACCCATTTGTCCCAATTGGATCAAAACCACACTCAGGATAGCTCCCGCCATATCCATTGCCAAAGCCGGAATAGACGGCAACAAACTGATATTAGTAAATGTAAACAATGCATTCAGATATGCACCGGCTAATATATTACCAATTTCCATAAGCGCAGACTCATCCATAAAATCAAGAACCTGCGTATCACCACGTTTTTTCCCCATAAGAGTATCAACCAAGTAAAACGCACTATCACGTGGAAGTAAAAACAAAATATTACTCGGCGCCAATCCATAAACACGAAGGAACACCCCGACTACCATTGCATCCGGGCCGCCAACCATATCAGGAACGTCCCCTAAAGGCACAATAGAAACCTTTGGTACATTCATATCTATACGGCGATTTATAATCTGTGAAAGCGCTGTTGCTGAATTTCCTGCTCCGACATTGCCTATTTCGCGCAGAGCATCCATCTGTGCAGTCGACAGTTCTCGAATATCCTCAGACAAAACAGCTCCCCCTTTCTTTATCGAGAAAAATTATTTCATATCCTCGGTAATTCCAATAATTTCAGTCAGATTCAGCATAATAATAAGGCGGTCATCCGACTTGCCAATTCCCATTATAAAACGAGCTGTCTCATTATCAACCGTCTTGCTGGTGTCAATATGAGCCGCATCCAATGTAATAACTTCAGACACAGCATCAACCAACATTCCGACCGCAATATCATCAATCTTTACTATCACAATACGTGTAGAATCCGTATACGGCGTATCCTGAAGGCCGAGTCGTTTTTTCAGATCGATAACCGGCAAAACACTGCCGCGAAGATTAATTACACCCTTGATAAAATCCGAAGCGAAGGGGACACGGGTAATGTCCGTCAAGCCTTTTATCTCCTGAACATTGAGGATATTAAAGCCATACTCCTCTTTACGAAGTTTGAACGCTACAACCTGTACTTCTCCCTCAATTACATTAGCATTATCTATCTTTGCCATGTCAGTTCCCCTCCTCTGCTCACATCAATGCGCCGACATCAAGAATCATCGCTACCCGGCCATCGCCAAGAACTGTTGCACCGGAGATACATTTAAGTCCGGCCAAAAGCTTGCCCAAAGTCTTAATAACGATTTCCTGCTGCCCGATCAGATTGTCAACGACAATACCTGCTTTACGCTCACCAATATGAACAACTACTATGAAAATATCTTCCGAAGGTTCATTGACTTGCGGAACCTTGAGAATATTGCCAAGCCGCACAATCGGAATGATCTGTCCGCGAAGAACTATTACTTCCTTATTCTGAACGGTCTTAATATCCTCCGGTGTAATATTTATCGTACTGTCAATGGATCCAAGCGGAATAGCATACATTTCTTCCTGAACCTTGACCATAAGAGCTTGAATAATAGCCAATGTAAGAGGCAATTTGATCTTAAATACGCTGCCCTCATCAATTTTTGTCTCAACATCAACAAAACCGCCGAGAGCTTCTATCTTGCTCTTTACAACGTCCATACCAACGCCTCGGCCGGAAACGTCAGTAATCTTCTCTGCTGTCGAGAAGCCCGGTGCAAAGATCAAACGAACTGCATCATCATCATCGAGATTATCCGCTTCTTCCTGCGTTATCATATTCTTCTCGATCGCTTTACGGCGAATAATCTCCGCATCTATTCCTTTACCATCATCAGTTACCATGATAACAACATTATTGCCTTCATGGCGGGCAATAAGTCCGACCTCACCGGTACGTGACTTGCCTTTTGCTTCACGGTCATCAGGATGTTCAACACCATGATCAAGAGAATTACGCAACAAATGCATGATCGGGTCACCGATCTCATCAATTACCGTACGGTCGAGTTCTGTTTCCTCACCTTCGATAGTAAGGTTAATTTCTTTATTAAGTTCTTTTGCCAAGTCACGAACCATACGTGGGAAACGGTTGAACACATGCGGACTTTCATAACAACCGACTGCAAATCTGTCGTTACACGGTCCATTTGCTCGAGTGTCTCAGTAAGCTCTACCAAACGATGTGTGATACCGATCTGCTCCAAACGAACCTTATTGATTACCAGCTCTCCGACAAGATTCAGCAACGAATCAAGTTTTTCAATATCTACACGGACGGACTGACCACTCTTTAACTTCTTCTCCGCAGGTGCTGCCGCTTTCTTCGGTGCCGGAGGTGCGGCTTTAGCAACCGGTACCGGGGCCTTATCAGCCACAGGAGCTGGTGCTGCTGCCGGAGCCGGCGCTGCTGCAGCGGCTGGTTTTGCCGAAGCACCACTAATTTCCTCATTGGCATCGACAACTTTTACATCAGCAATTTCTGAAATAGAAGTTATCGCCTCAACAATCGGCTGCTGTTCAGAGTCAGTAACTAATACCACATCAAATGAATGCTCAAATTTTTCTTGTTCCAAATCTTCAGTTGGCGGCACCGATTTAAGAACATCACCGAATTCATCCAGTTTGTTCATAACCATATACGAACGAGCGGACTTCAACATACAAGTGTCAGCCAAGGTTACCGTCAAATGGAACGCCTGCATCCCACTGCTCTTTGCCTGCTTTATTGCATCTTTATCAATATCTGTATATTCAATAGAGCAAGCAATTTCTTCTGCTGGCGCAGCTTCCTCTGCCGGGGCTGCCGCAACCGGAGCCGCCGGCGCCGGAGCATTACCCGACGCGATTGCATTGAGTGCCGCAACTAAATCGGAAACATCAACAATGTCCTCACCGCCGCCACCACCAACGCTTTCAACCATCTGCTCCAAATTATCTATACATTTGAAAATAGTATCAATGATCTCACTTGTAACCTTAAGTTGTTCCTTACGCAAAAGGTCAAGCACGTTTTCCATATCGTGCGTGAGCTCGGCAATTTTCGTAAATCCCATCGTAGCCGACATCCCTTTTATCGTATGTGCATTTCGGAAAATCTCATTTAGAATTGATAAATCTTCAGGGTCATTTTCCAGTCCAAGAAGGCCGTCATTCAGCGACTGTAAATGTTCGCGCGACTCTTCCAAAAACATTTCCATGTACTGATTCGTTTCCATTTTTACTCCCCCTATTATTCATATATCCGTAATGCAGGAACTGCCTGCGTTATTTTACTGCGTGCACAATTGCTTCCGCGATCTTATCCAACGGTAATATCCTATCAGGCAAGCCAAGCTTGGCAACCGCTTTTGGCATCCCATAAACCACCGCTGTTGATTCATCTTCAGCAATAGCAAAACCGCCCGCATCTTTTATATTTTTCATACCCTCAGCACCATCATTTCCAATTCCCGTCAAAATAACGGAAACCACATCTTTGCCAAATTTTGCTGCTGAATTAAACAAAATGTCAGCTGCAGGACGAAGTGTCCCAATCGGCGGGTCTTGATTCAAAACTATTTCCCGGTGCCCCGCCCGTTTTTCGACAACCATATGATAATTTCCTGGTGCAATATAGGCATGCCCTTCTTCTATAATATCATGATTTTCCGCTTCTTTCACGGAAATTTGCGATATTTCATTTAATCCTGCCGCTAATGTCTTAGTAAATCCTTCCGGCATATGTTGTACTATCAGCACACCGCAAGGCAAATCCTTCGGCAGCATCGGTATCACTCTTTGCAATGCTTTCGGTCCGCCGGTTGAAGTCCCTAACACCACTAACTTCCCCAGTGGTGCTTTTGCCGCCGGCTTTCGCATTTCACTGATCGGCTTGATCTGTTTTCTAAGACTTAATGCCACTTGCTTGGCATGTTCAGCCGCCGCTCTCAGCGGCAGTTCTATATGCTTCTGCCCCAATGGCCTTGGTTCAGGTGGCTTTGGCAACGGTTTGCGTAACATATGCATATTAGATCTCGCTGCCGCCCGGCATTTATTTAACAACTCTTCCTTGATCGAAGCCCCAGCCCCCAAAGGGCTCATCGTCTTAGCCATAAAATCTACCGCACCAAGACTCAATGCTTTATATGTTGCTTCCGAGCCTTCCTGCGTAAGACTGCTGAACATTACCACCGGTACAGGACAGTCCTTCATGATAACTTCCAATGCCGCCAGCCCATCCATTATCGGCATATTGATATCCATTGTTACAACATCCGGCTTATATTTGAGGATTTTCTCAATAGCTTCTTTACCATTCATCGCTGTATCAACGACATCAAAATCAGGAGCCCCATCAAAAACATCGATCAAAAACTTTCGCATAAAATGCGAATCTTCAGCTACAATAACTTTTATCAAAGAATCACCCGCCCATCTCTATGCCTTTTGATAATTCTTTCCTCTGTATCTCAAAAATAAACTTTATTAACCGATTTCTGATAGGCCGTGGCAAATCCATCATTTTAGTACCTATCTGAAATACCTTTCCCGATTTTGGCAATTCAATCTCTGAACACCGCATTACTTTCCCCATAACCCTTAACGTACCCATGTCCGGCAAGTTAAATATTTCCAAAGTAACCTGTGTTCCTTCCGGAATCCTTTTCTTATAAACAAATGCTATGCCACTGCCACTCATATTAATTGTCCGTGTAGTCTCAACCGGTCTGAGTCCTTCATCCGGATCGACCACTTGTATATTTATCGGCAGATCAACTCTGACCCGGACAAACTCACGATTCTGAAATCTTTCCACTTCAGTCGGTTTCGATATCCGCCACACCGGAATCTCCCGCATTTCCTTGCCCCGATACTTGCTAAAGAAGCGAAACCGGCATTGATCCCCGACAGCTAAGCCATAGACCTACTCTCCCATCATAGGAATAATCGGTCGCCGTTTATGATCAAGCGGCATGGCAACAACCAGCTCATCGTCTTTTATATCTTCTATTCTGCTTAAGAATTTCTCTTCATTTTCATTTACTTTACAATATTTTATTTTTTATTATTTAATTTTAAAAAAAATTATTTTAATAGA
>CALCTX010000042.1 GCA_937907035.1 uncultured Selenomonadales bacterium | reverse complement strand
GAGACCAATCCGGATAATTCGCCTGTCAGCATCCCCCTTCCCGAAATGTTCCATATGGACTGAAACACAGGGACTTGATATGAAACTTCTGAAAATCGTGTCAATAGGGCTGGCTCTGGCGATCAGCTTTGCTGCAGTACCTGTTTTTGCGCAGGAGGCTTTTCAGGGTGAAGCTAAGCTGAATGCTTATGCTGACGAGGTCATGGTGCTCAAGCAGACTGATTTCGGTTATCCATGCAGCCTGAGTCTGCAGCTCAGTGATTTTTATCGTTGGATGCTGGAGAAAAAGTTGGACACCACTCTGATCAACAACGCAGGCGATCCCTTTACCGATCATAACAATATCAATGCGATGAGCTTTGAGCGAGAGGTTATTGAATACTTTGGCCCCAAATACGGTTTCACACCGGATAATCTCTGGGGCTTGGTGACCTTCAGCGGTACGGATGGCAATAATCACGGCATTTATTTCGGTGCAAAATATCTGGCGAATGAGACAGGGCAGAGGCCGGTGGTTTATGTTTCCAAAGAAGCGCACTATTCCAATATGCGCCTGTGCGATCTGCAGAATCTGGAAGTTTGTCTTATTGATACTGATGAGCGTGGCCGTATGTCGCCTGAGGCTCTGGAAAAGGCTCTGCAGCCGGAGCACCCTGCACTTATCATCTATGCTATGGGGACGACCTTTAAGGGAGCTATAGATGATCAGGCCGCACTGAATGCTGTGCTGGAAAAGAAAAAGCCTGTAGCTGTTTACCGCCATTTGGATGCTGCTCTCTTCGGTGGCTACCTTCCTTTTACTGATAAAAAAGATTTAGTGGACAGAAATGTTCAGCCTTTTGATTCCATTGCTGTCAGTGGTCATAAATTTCTCGGCCTTGATGAGCCTGCCGGACTTTTCCTGACGACCAGAGATGTATTGAATAAGCAGACAGGCTTTGATGTTCCCTATCTCAACGCGGAAATGCCGATGATCAACTGCTCGCGTTCCGCGCTTGCACCGCTGAAGCTGTGGTGGCTGATCCGGCACGATGGCGATAAGATATGGAACGAGCAGGCCACAACCATGCTGGAAACTGCTGCCTGGTTAGGTCAGCAGCTTGAGCAGATCGGCTATCCGTATTATGTCGGTGAAGCATCCAATACCGTCTATATGAAGCGCCCGCCTGCTGATATTGTGAAAAAGTATGATCTGGCTATGGACTACGACGAACGACTTGGCGGAGAGCTCGCTCACGTTATTATCATGCAGCATGTCAGCAAGGAAAAACTGCAGCTGTTGATAGATGATTTGAAAAAATGATCACAAAATAAAGATCCATTCGAATATTAAAGCTGTATAACTCCGCAAAGATGTTCCTTGCCTCTTCAGGTGACAGGTGCTTTATGGAACGAACAAGCGGTGGGAATATTTCTCAATTTGTTGAAATGTTGACAAAGGAAAGTACTTGCTTGATTATCAATGGTGAAATAAAACAAAAATATTAGGTTAGCAAAGAATGTATATGGCAATAAAAATATTGATAATCAAGAAGCGGTTGATAACTTAGCTAAAGAACTCGATGGTACAAAGAGTGATAACGATTTTTTAGCTGTATGATGCTCCAAATTTGGAGCATCGTCAAACTGTATAAGCAATAAAAAAGAGCCTTTTACGGCTCTTTTTTGTTGCTTATACGTAAGGTATTGCTTTTTAGTTTTATGACAAGATTCCGGTTGAGTATACGAGCAAGATCAGCAACATCACGGGAGCAATGTATTTTACCATTGCGATGTACATTGGTTTGCGCAAAAACGGTTCGCCGTTTTTGACAGCTTCGTCGATGACAACCTTCGGGTTAAGTACCCAGCCGATAAGCAGACAGGTAAAAATACCGGTCAGCGGCATCAAGAGGTTGTTGCTGAAGTAATCGAGCAGATCAAGGATCTGTGCTTTGGAACCGTTGAGCATCGGGACCTCAAAGTAGAATACATTGTAACCGAGACAGACGATAACAGCAATGATGAGACCTAACACTGTTTCCCAGAGAACGGCTTTGGAACGGTTGATGCCGGTGCATTCCATTATGTTGGCAACAACTGCTTCCATAAGGGAAACCGAGCTGGTTATTGCGGCAAAGAAGACGAGAGCAAAGAACATGATACCGATGATCACACCGATACTGCCCATAGCCATGAAGATTTTTGGCAGCATGATGAAGATAAGACCCGGGCCGGATGCTTTGAGACCTTCCGGACCGACAAAGACGAATACTGCCGGCAAGATCATGATCGCGGCCAAAAAGGCAACCAGTGTATCAAAAAATGCGATCTGGTCGACTGAAGAGGTAAGATTGCTTTCGTCACGCATATAAGCACCGTAAGTGACCATGATACCCATTGCAACGCTGATGCTGTAGAATGATTGGCCGACAGCATCAAGAGCAACACCTAAAAGGCGGGATAAAGTCATTCCTTCAAAATTCGGTACAAGGCAGTAGGAAAGCCCTTCAATAGCGGTACGAGTGCCGGCTGCGTCGGTATGGCTCAGAGTAAGCGAATAACCG
>CALCTX010000041.1 GCA_937907035.1 uncultured Selenomonadales bacterium | reverse complement strand
TTGCCAAATCGATCAGACCATCCTGCTTATAGAACTGAAGCTGAGTTGTATCTTCGATCATTCCCAGAACTATCTGCCGTTTTTTCATTTCTTCAGCAGTAACCTTTAATTGCTCCATCGCTCCGGTAACCTGCTTATCGGAAAAGACCATTTCGGAAACTTTTATACCATCCAAGCGTTTAAACATTGCCCGGACATTAGCCTCGGTAACCTTCTGATAGTTGCTCGGCCGGGCCAATACATAGAACCCCGCCTCATTCACTGCCTTCATCTCATCAGTTGGCATTCCCAGATTCATTTTCTCAAAAGTCTTATAATGAGCCTTTACTGCTAAAACTTCAACCCCATCAGCAAAAAATGAACGCACCCGGTTCTTTCCCAGCCGCTCGATCAAATCTTCTTTGACCTCACGAAAAGTAAGCGGATCATGGCCGGTCACATATATCTCTGTGCCAATGATCTCTCCTTTTTCAACTAAAGAACGCCAAGCAGCGCTCATCAATGAACCTGATTGATAGCGCTCCAACACAGCAGCGCCCGGCGTAGCCGTAGCTTTTCCATTGATATTAAGCTTTTTAAATGTCGTTTCATAAACTGCCAACGAGGTTATGCCAGCTTCTCTCGCTTCTTTAAGTATGTCAGCCGGTGGCAAACCTTCCCGTTCGGCTAATTCCAAAAGGCCTTCATAATCAATAGCCAGATCAATAGTCCGATTATTTTCTTCCAGCGAATGGCGGGTAAAATTTACCGCCATTGCCGCACCAAGGCCGATAATAATAACTACTATAAGAATTAAATTATATTTAAAAGCCTTCATCTGCTGTGCCTCTCTTCAGCCATTGGAAAACTCATTTATTATGCTTGCTGGCTGTAACTTTAGCCAAACCATTTTCCTGAATCACATCATCGAGTTGTACCGGCAATTTCAATCTGTTGAAATCCAACAGTTCAAAGTCACCAAAAAAGCTGCCGGCTAAACTTCCCAACAGGGAATTTCGTACATGAAATGTTGACATCCGGAAATAAATGCTGTTCATATCCGCCAACAGCTTTCCTTCCAGATTTATCTCAGCCTTTCGCCCGGCAATTTGCAAAATACCGGTAATCTTTACTAACTGAGGTGTGATCTCAACTTTGACATTTTCCAACCGGTCAATTTTTTTGCCGATAAGATATTGCAGATCTTCCTCAGTGAAAGTGCCAATTACCTCTAATACATCAGCCGAATTGATGGCAAAACCATCCGGCATCCGGAGTGGCAACGAAACATTTTTCCCCTTCAAAGCCATTTCTGAAACCCGGACATCGCCAAGCATAGCATTTTTTACTTTAATATCGATATCTCCGATCTCTCCTAACAGCAACATAAAAGAAGGATCAGCCGAAGCATCGACTTCAACTTTTTCCGCTTGTGCGGCCGTTTTTATCCGCGATTCGATTGTTGCTTCAGCAATCGGTACCAAAAACAACTGACTGCCGACAAAAAAGATAACGACCAATGCGCAAAACAACATTACATACTTTTTCAAAACACATCACCTTGATCAAAGCTCATGATTAGCTTTGGCTGCCAAGAAGGCCTCAATAAAGTCGTCAATCTCGCCATCCATAACGGCCTGAACATTACCAGTTTCCGTATTGGTCCGATGATCTTTGACCATCGTATACGGTTGGAAAACGTACGACCGTATCTGGCTGCCCCATTCGATCTTTTGCTGAACTCCCTCCAGCGCTGCCCGTTCCTGCTCCTTTTTCTCGAGTTCAAGCTCAAACAGCTTTGCCCTCAGCATTTTTAAGCAGACCTCACGATTTTGCAGCTGGGAACGCTCATTCTGGCACTGCACAACGATTCCCGTCGGCATATGAGTCATCCGCACTGCCGAAGATGTCTTATTGATATGCTGACCGCCGGCACCGGATGAACGATATGTATCTACCCGGACATCGTCCATATTGATCTCAACTTCCTGAGCATCATCTATTTCCGGCATTACATCACAGGCCGAAAACGAGGTATGTCTGCGGGCATTGGCATCAAACGGCGATATCCGCACCAAACGATGCACACCATGTTCTGATTTCAAATAACCATAGGCGTTGTGCCCCTTAATGAACAGCGTAACACTTTTCACTCCGGCTTCATCACCAGGCAAAAGGTCTACCGTACTGACCGTAAATCCATGCCGTTCAGCCCAGCGGCCATACATCCGGAGAAGCATCTGTGTCCAATCCTGAGCCTCCGTCCCGCCAGCACCGGCATGTAAAGTAAGATACGCGTTATTGGCATCATATTCGCCTGACAAAAGCACTTCCAGTTCCAGCGAGCGCAAAGCCTTTTCAACGGCTTCCATTTCAGCCTTGACATCAGCCTCCATGCTCTCGTCCTGCTCTTCCATCCCCATTTCCCAAAGGGTCTCCAGATCATCACACTTAACAACAAGTGCCTTATATTTATCAACACTGATCTTTACATCATTCAGTTCCTGATTTATCTGCTGTGCCTTTTCCGCATCATCCCAAAAATTCGGCTCGCCCATTTTATACTCAAGTTCGGCGATCTTCTCCTCTTTTTGAGCGACGTCAAAGGGAAGTCCCCATTTCGTCCAGCTTCTTCTTCAAAGCTGTTATTGGCATCTTCAAATCTTCCAGCATCAAACGTCACATCCTTAATAAATTTATATTCTATATTATTCCTGTATGTTATCCTGAATTACTTTTTGTTCCGGCCGCAGCAATTCTTATACTTTTTGCCACTGCCGCATGGGCACGGATCATTCCGCCCAATATGGTTTTTGTTAACGACCGGCTTTTTCTTCGCTTCAGCTGCATCCACATCTCCGCCATGCGAAGCCTGTGCACTCTGCAAACGATCCTGCAACTGTTCTTCTTCCTGTGACACAACACTCACATGATACATCAACTTTGCGATCTCTGTCTGAATTGCATTGATCATCTCAGAGAACATTTCAAAGCCTTCGGTCTTATACTCAACCAACGGATTACGCTGACCATAGGCACGGAGATTGATACCTTCCCGCAACATATCCATGTGATCGAGATGCTCCATCCACTTATTATCGACAACCCGAAGCATAACCACTTTCTCAAGCTCACGCATGATCGTCGGCGTAAACCGCTCCTCACGATTATCATAAGTTGTCTTTGCAACCTCATTGAGTTTTTCCTCAAGCTCATCACGGCTGAGCTCAACCAGTTCTTCTTCTTTCAAGCTTCCCTGCGGCGCATAAATCTCCTCGGCATCTTTGATGAGACCGGCTAATTCCCATTCTTCCGGATAAAGCTTCTCATTAGCATACTGATCCATCTCCGACTTGATGATCTCGCCCACCATATACATGATATTTTCTTTAAGATTATCTCCCATGAGTACTTTATAACGCTGTTCATAAATGACATTGCGCTGAGTATTCATGACATCATCATATTCCAAAACGTTCTTTCGGATATCAAAGTTACGAGCCTCAACCTTTTTCTGTGCATGCTCAATAGAATGCGTGATAAGCGAATGCTCGATTGGCTCGTCCTCTTCCATTCCCAGTTTGGCCATGACCTTAGAAATCGTATCCGATGCAAAAAGACGTAACAGATCGTCTTCCAAAGACAGATAGAACCGCGAAGTTCCCGGATCACCCTGACGTCCGGCACGGCCTCTGAGCTGATTATCGATACGACGGGACTCATGCCGTTCCGTACCGACTATAGCCAAACCGCCGAGTTCTTTTACGCCTTCACCAAGCATGATATCCGTACCACGGCCAGCCATATTTGTTGCGATCGTTACCGAATTCAACTGTCCGGCATCCTTAATGATCTCGGCTTCTTTCTCATGGAACTTGGCATTCAAAACATTATGCGGAATTCCCCGTTGTTTTAACAAAGCACTTAATTCTTCCGACTGAACTATTGATGTAGTACCAATAAGTATCGGCTGCCCTGTAGCATGAATTTCTGCTACCGCATTGGCAACTGCCTTGTACTTTGCCCGTTTTGTTTTAAAAATAAGATCCGGATGATCAATACGGGCAATCGGCTTATTCGTCGGAATAACAATAACCGGCAAATTATATATCTTGATAAACTCATCTTCTTCAGTCTTAGCCGTACCAGTCATTCCTGCCAATTTATCATACATACGGAAATAATTCTGGAAGGTGATCGTCGCCAAGGTCTGTGATTCCCGCTGAACCTTAACGCCTTCTTTTGCTTCAATAGCCTGATGCAAGCCATCAGAATAGCGTCGTCCGCTCATCAATCGGCCGGTAAATTCATCGACAATTATTATCTCATCATCACGAACAACATAATCCTTATCGCGGTGCATTATTGCCTTTGCCCGAAGTGCCGCAGTAAAGCAATGCGAAAGCTCAATATTTTCCGGCGCATAAAGATTTTTAGTCCCGACAATCTTTTCAATCTTCAATACTGCCTCATCGCTTGCCGCAACTGTCTTCTGCTTCTCATCGACTGTATAATCCTCGCCTTCTTTAAGCGTAGCAACCGCCTTGGCCATAATCGTATACATATCGGTAGATTTCGTTCCCGGTCCGGAAATGATCAACGGCGTTCTTGCCTCATCGATCAAAATACTGTCGACCTCATCGACAATAGCATAATGCAAAGGCCGCTGAACCATCTGCTCTGCTTCAATGACCATATTGTCACGGAGATAGTCAAAACCATATTCATTATTGGTACCAAAGGTAATATCACAACTATACGCATGCTTTCTTTCCGGGAAATCCATATCATGCGCAATAAGACCTACTGACAATCCCAAATAATGATAAAGATGTCCCATCCATTCACTATCGCGCTTGGCAAGATAATCATTGACCGTAACCATATGAACACCTTTACCGGTAAGCGCATTTAAATAAACCGGCAAAGTTGCAACCAATGTTTTACCTTCACCGGTACGCATCTCGGCTATTTTGCCTTCATGCAGACAAACACCGCCCATAAGCTGTACATCAAAATGGCGCATACCTAAAACACGGCGTGATGCCTCACGGCAAACAGCAAAAGCTTCCGGCAAGATATCATCCAAAGTTTCTCCCTTTTCAAGACGCTCCCGAAATTTATCAGTATGCCCGGCCAAAGAAGAATCACTCAAGTCCTGCAAAGCAGGCTCCAAAGAATTTATCTTATCAACTATCGCCTGTAACCGCTTGATCTCTTTCTCATTATTGTCGCCAAGAAATCTTTTCAAAAATCCGAACAAAAACCATCACTCCCTAATTTACATACCTATTCCAATCTATCATATAATTTTAGCAAAATATGCCCTATAAGTCAAAAAATACAACCCTTTGGACGCATTTTTTTAAGATTTTTTATACAAAAAATATGGCGACGCTCAAAAGCGTCGCCATAAAAACCGTTATTCAATTTTCTTTTATCCCGTACAAATCAACTAAATCACATTCCCGGTTCAATAAGGCCGTAATTTCCATCAGCACGGCGGTATACTACACAAACCTCCTCTGTCTGACCATCACGGAAGACAAAGAAATCATGATTCAGCAGATTCATTTCCATAATAGCTTCCTGCACATCCATCGGCTTAACAGCAAACCGTTTAGTCTTTACTACAGGATAATCCGCATCATCATCAACAGCTACAGCTTTAGCACCCGGCTCTGGCATGATCATCTCTGCCTTAAATCCTCCTTCGCGGAAACGGCGTGCCAACTTCGTTTTCTGTTTATGAATCTGGCGCTCCAATTTTTCTACAACCAGATCGATCGAAGAATACATATCCATCGTTGCTTCCTGTCCGCGAAGCAATACTCCGCCCTGTAACGGAACTGTAACTTCAACGATATGCCGGCCTTTTACAACCGTCAATAAAACCGAAATCTCTCCAACCTTGTCAAAATATTTTGTTACCTTTCCTACGCGCTTTTCAACGTACTCTTTGAGTGCCGGGGTTATCTCA
>CALCTX010000040.1 GCA_937907035.1 uncultured Selenomonadales bacterium | reverse complement strand
AACCGATATGGTGAGCTGCCATCAGTTTGTGTATAAAGAAGTGGTGGCCCGTTTAACGCTTTATTCCAGGCGTTACCAGACCATAAATTACTGAGCGGTATCAAGTGGATCAGATTCCCTGTTGAAACAATAGGACGGCGAATATTATGTCCGACAAGTCCCGGAACAGTTCCCATCCAATTATCAACCGTGTTAAAATCTTCAATTACAGCTTTAAATCCCAGATCAAGAAATATTTGCCGAACCAGCTTTGCCTTTTCCTCTACAATCTCTTTATTTTCATCTGTTACAACGACCGATGTTGTGTAATAAAGGAAGCTGATATGATCCGATTCAACAGCATTGGTTGCATCTCTTATCTCATTCATGCGATCAACAGCTGTATCATTGATATTTTCCTGACTTGCTTCGCCATTCCGGAAAAGTGCATCTCCCATCATAGAAGCAAATGACTGTAATTTACCTTTCCACTGCCGATTCATCTTGTCCAAGGTCTCAAGTACATCCGACTTTGACAAACAATAGGCCCGTGTCACCCAACGGTACGGGAAATCCACCCGATTGAGAATATCAAAAAAACCAAAAGACGTTCTCTTGGTAAACGAAATTGGTGTCGCTATCCGTATATGTTTGGACAAAATAGGTTCAAGTCCGGCAGATAAAGGAACATCATATAAATACTGATCAAAGAACATTCTTTTGGCTGGCATATGCATTTGCCGTGGATCATTGGTAACGACAAAATGTATATATGTGAGCAATTCATCAGCAGTCAAAAAGGAAACCGGAATAGACAGCCCACGAAATACACTGTAAAATTTAAAGACTTGTTCTTTAAAAGCAAGGATAATCTCATCTGCTGTCAGCTTTTTACCTTGTTTCCCTTCAATGATGAATTCTTTTACCCGCTCCGTCCGGTCTTTTGGCGGCATCCAATAAAGCGTCAGAAAATAATTCGATTCAAAATAAATACCGGATGAAAAAAGGTTGTACCGTTCTGCATCAATTCCACGGGTAACGATATCCGGGAAATATGCTTCTCTGTTATATGCCGTTGATGGCATACGCTGAGCTTCAAAATATAATACCCATTCAGTTTTAAACGCAGAAACAGCTTGCTGTAACCGCTGTGTGATCAACGCAAGATCCTCTTGAATCGAAGAATCAAGATCCGGCCCGCGATAAGACATAGTAATTTGCAGTGAGCCGTCTTTATTCAGCATGATTGCTGCATCTCTGTCAGCAATCTGACAAGAGATTATACGCCCGAAAGGCATTATATCTTTCATTCTTTTGACTTTTCGGTTGAAAAGCTGTGTATTATACATTATTATCTCCTGTCTCTAACTCCGGATATTCCTGTTGAAATAATTCCTCTATTGAGGAAAAGCCACATACCGGCGGATTTAAAAAATATGCCTGGGGAATCCCCGGCAAACTCCCCCACCAGACATCTTTAAGATTGTATTCTTCCATAATTCCCGGCAGCTGCAGATTATAAACAGCAGCCCAGACATAATCTTTGCGGGCAGTTAAATCAACATTATCAACTAAAAAAATGAATTGATTCGAATAATATCCATTCAGGTTAGAAAGCACGCCATCGAGAATAAGGTCTTTGACCAAAGAACGATCTTTACACCACTTGGCTGTATAATGCCGCATTACTTTTTCAGCTGCTTTGTTGCTGAGAAGCAGCAATCGCTGCACATGGCGATAATTTAATGACCTGAACTTATGTATAAGGTCAGACATCTCTTCTGCTGTCGATGTTCCCGCTGGAAGCGATAAAATAATAAGGCTCTTGTCTTTCCCTATATGTATTGCATTATCGCGAAAGACAACTACTGAATCCTGAGCAAGCATCGCATCCAAATAAAGCGGAAGATCCGGAGCCGGA
>CALCTX010000039.1 GCA_937907035.1 uncultured Selenomonadales bacterium | reverse complement strand
ACAGAATCCCGGCCGTTGCCTCATAGGTAATATACAAAACACCGGCAACCAACAACACACCGGATATAAACTTTTGCCTGTCACTGGCATTTTCCCGATACAAAAACGCTTCAAAACCGCTGATCAGCTTGCCGATCAAAATAACCGGATGCAATAAGATATTGGGATCGCCGATCAGACAGACAAGGAAAAATGCCCCCGTACTTACTATCATTATTCAGTCAACCCCATGATCTGTTTTAATCTGTCAATGTCAAGATTGCTTCTGACCACATCAGCCAGCGCGTTGTAGCTCCGCTGCTTTTCAGCAAATACATTGCGCGTATTTTTCAATGGTGTCAGCCCTTTGCGTACCCGTAGCGCATTGATGATCGAACGGCGGAAATCGTCATTGTCAAAAATACCATGAATATAGGTACCAAATACCATACCGTCACTGCGGACTGTTCCCTCGATCTGGTCACAGGCCTCCTGCGACCGCTTCGTTATACACAACGGATGGCTGTCGCTGTCGCCGGTAAATTCCGTTTCGCCCATATGAATCTCATAGCCGCGCAAGCTGCCGGCTGTGACCGGCTGTCCGGCAAATTCAAAGCCCTTGCAGACAACCTCAACCTGCGAAGTCGTTTTTTTCTCGCTGAATGTGGTCTTGATCTGCAACAAGCCCATGCCCCGGACTCCGTCATATTTTGACTCGGTATGATGCGGATCGAGGATTTCCTCGCCGAGCATCTGATATCCACCGCAAATACCGATAACCGGTACATCAGTCATTTCTTTAACTTTAGCCGCCAAGCCCGCTTCCCTGAGTTCCATCAAATCTTCCGTCGTATTCTTACTGCCCGGAATAATTATCAGATCCGGCTTTCCCAATGCTTCAACAGAATCAACATAATACAACGAAACATCTGACTCTGAGGCCAGACAATCAAAATCAGTATAATTCGATATCCGCGGTGTCCGCAAAACAGCGATAGCGATATCATTGCTGCGTGGCCGCTCTTCCCGTTCATCAAGCGATACCGAATCTTCGTCATCAATACCGATGTTTCTTATATGCGGTATGATACCCAAAACCGGCTTGCCGGTCTTTTTCTCCAAGAAATCAACTGCCGGCGCCAAAAGAGAGTTGTCTCCGTAAAATTTATTGATGATCAGCCCTTTGACCAGATCACGTTCTTCCGGCTCCAGCAATTCCAGTGTCCCGACCAGCGAAGCCAGTGCGCCGCCCCGGTCGATATCGGCAATAAGCAATACCGGTGCTTTTAAATGACAAGCCACCTTCATATTGACAATATCATTCTTCTTCAGATTGACCTCAGCCGGACTGCCGGCACCTTCAATGACAACCGCCTCGTATTTTTTATCAAGAACCTCCAAGGCACTGACAACTTTATCCCACAAAAGCAAAGAACGACCTTTATGATAATCGCCGGCTGTCATATCCGTCAACGGTTTTCCCATAACTACAACCTGTGAAGCCTCATTACTGGTCGGCTTCAGCAAAACAGGGTTCATCTCTATTTCCGGTTCAAGCCCGGCTGCCTCAGCCTGTACGACCTGCGCCCTGCCCATTTCCTTGCCGTCTTTAGTAACATAAGAATTAAGTGCCATATTCTGGGCTTTAAACGGAGCCACTTTTACCCCGTCCTGAAACAATATCCGGCAAATCGCTGCCGTCAAAATACTCTTGCCGACGTGCGAGCTCGTTCCCTGAAACATCACATATTTTGCCATTAACTCTTCCTCCGCCTGACCTTGTATCAATATGTTGCTATGAATAAATAGTGCTGTCGCATTAAGCTTCCGTCATGCCGGACCTGATCCGGCATCTCCTTGTTAGTGGCAATGCATAAGGGGATTCCGGGTCGGAGCCCGGAATGACGAGAAGAATATCAGC
>CALCTX010000038.1 GCA_937907035.1 uncultured Selenomonadales bacterium | reverse complement strand
AATTCCCTGTCAAAACAGCTATCTCTCTGATAAGACCAAATACACTGAAACAATCGCCACGATTTGCCGTCAACTCAAATTCAAGCACTACATCATCAAGGCCAAGAACATCCTTAACCGGAATGCCAACCGGTGTATCAGCCGGCAAAATAAATATCCCATCAAGCTGCTCCGGTTTAAGTTTTTCAGTATCCAGTTTCAGTTCTCCTGCGGAACACAACATTCCCATAGATACAACACCGCGGAGTTTTCCTTTGGCAATCTTCAAGCCATTAGGCAAATTAGCCCCGATCATTGCCACCGGAACGATCTGCCCTTCAGCAACATTTTGTGCACCGGTTACGATCGTCAATGTTTCAGCTGCTCCGACATTCATTGTACAGATCTGCAAATGGTCGGAATTTTGATGTGGCTCCAACTTCTCGATCTTGCCAGTTATAACTTTATCCAATCCTGCGTCTGCACGGATTACATTTTCTACCGGAATTCCTGCCATTGTCAGCTTATCAGCCAGTTCTTCAGGAGTTTCCGTGAAATCAATATATTCTTTAAGCCATTTTATTGAAACCTGCATATTTAATCTCCTTTTCTTCCCTTAAAACTGCTTCAAAAAGCGTACATCATTATCATAGAACAAACGCAGATCATCAATGCCATATGACAGCATCGCGATTCTTTCAACACCTAACCCAAATGCAAAACCGCTGACCTTCTTTGGATCATAACCGCTCATTTCCAAAACATGCGGATGAACCATACCGGCACCAAGTATCTCTAACCAACCGGTTCCTTTGCAAACCCGGCAGCCTTTGCCATGGCACATTACACAGGAAATATCAACTTCCGCACTCGGCTCCGTGAATGGGAAAAAGCTCGGACGGAAACGAACTCCGACATCATCACTGAAAATCTTGTGCAGAAACACTTCTAATGTCCCCTTCAAATCAGCAAAACTGATACCCTCATCAATAACCAGGCCTTCAACCTGAGTAAACATCGGTGAATGTGTTGCATCATAATCATCACGACGATATACTCTGCCCGGTGCTATCATGCGGATTGGTGAATTAGGTTCATGTGCCTGCATTGTCCGAGCCTGAACCGGCGACGTCTGAGTACGCATAAGTATCTCTTCTGTGATATAAAATGAATCCTGCATATCACGTGCCGGATGATCTTTCGGCAAATTCAGAGCTTCAAAATTAAAATAGTCACGTTCTATTTCCGGCCCTTCTTCAACACTGAACCCCATATCCATAAAAATATTCTTGATCCGGTTTAATGTCAGTGTCAACGGATGTAAATTCCCGGTTGGCAACTTTCTTCCCGGCAAAGTAACATCTATCTTCTCATCAGCCAATTTACGTGCAAGCTCAGCTGCATCAAGCGCAGCTTTCTTTTCGGCAATAAGCTGTTCCAGTTCTTCTCTCGCTTTATTTACTATCTGTCCAACTCTTGGCCTGTCCTCCGCACTGAGAGCACCTAAGCCACGCAGCAGCCCCGTTATCTCACCTTTTTTGCCCAAATACTTTACTCTGATTTCATTCAGCTCTGCTAAAGTTGCCGCTTTTTCTTTTACAAATTCAGCCGCTTCCTTACGCAGTTTTTCCAATTTCTCTTCCATAACGTTCCTCCTATAAGATATTGCAAATAAAAAAGTCCCCGCCCCTGACGAAGGGGCGAAGACTATAATTCGCGGTACCACCCTGATTTATAACTCAAAAAGCATTAACGCTGCCGACGTTATGGCTACTGCTGTTTCACCATAAAACTCCGAAGTGAACTTCAGTCTCTCTCTGCCGCCCTGTTCTCACTCTGTCAGGACTCCCTGAACACAAAAGAAAAACCTACTCTCTTCATCATCGCCATGATAAGTCATTATATCGCCTTATTCATGAAATTGCAAGGCTTTCTTCCTTTGCTCTGCTCAATATTTGAATATAGCATAAAAAAAAGAGGTACCACATTTCTGTGATACCCCTTGTCTGAACTATTACATATTCATCATGTATTCACGGGTTGCTTTGATACGCTCTGCAGTTCTCTTGCGGATCTCTTCCGGATCAGCCTTAATGCGGGCTACACCAGTATCCATAGCTGCTTTTGCAACTGCAGCTGCAACTGCCGGACCAACATTCGGATCAAATGCATCAGGAATTACATAATCATCAGCCAGTTTATCATCCGGAATGAGATTAGCGATTGCCCAAGTAGCTGCAACCTTCATTTCCTCATTGATCTGACGGGCACGAACATCGATTGCACCACGGAACAAGCCTGGGAATACAAGCACATTGTTAACCTGATTCGGTGCATCAGAACGGCCTGTACCAACAACTCTTGCACCTGCTTCCTTCGCAGCTGCATACGAAGTCTCCGGAACCGGATTTGCCATACCCAATACAATCGCATCTTTAGCCATGCTCTTAATGATCTCCGGAGTAAATACATTAGCCTGCGACACGCCAAGGAGCACATCTGCACCCTTTGCAGCATCTGCCAAAGTTCCCTGCATCTTCGTTTTATTAGTCTTCTTCAAGAGCTCTGCCTGTACACGGTTAATTCTTGACATATCCATTCCTTCATACATAATACCCTTGGAATTGATCATCGTCAGATCCTGTACGCCAAGATTAAGAAGAAGGTTTGCAATAGCCGTACCGGCAGCACCGGCACCGTTAAGAACTACCTTTACCTTCTTAATATCTTTCTTTACCAAACGAAGAGCACTGAGTACAGTAGCTGCACAAGCAATAGCTGTGCCATGCTGATCATCATGGAATACCGGAATATCCATGATCTTCTTCAATTCATCTTCAATATCATAGCACTTTGGCGACTGGATATCTTCCAAATTGATACCGGCAAAATTCGGCTGAAGAATGCGAACCGTCTCGATAAATTTATCTTTATCGGTTGTGTCAAGACAAATAGGAACAGAGTCAACTGCGCCAAATGCCTTATAAAGAATAGCCTTGCCTTCCATAACCGGCAATCCGGCCTCAGGTCCGATATTGCCAAGACCGAGAACGCGCGTGCCATCAGAAATAACAGCAACCATATTGCCACGACAAGTCATTTCAAAAGAAAGATCTTTAT
>CALCTX010000037.1 GCA_937907035.1 uncultured Selenomonadales bacterium | reverse complement strand
CAGGCAAGTCCGACAAAAAAGGCATCGCGCTTGCTAAGCTTCTGTGTCCACCGTGTACCAAGACGCAGTCGATAAGAATTTATCGCTTCAAAATCATAACGAAATCTGTCGCCTATAACATTACGATTTACCATGACAGTATCACCATTTTGATGTGTCCAAAAAAACTTGCCATAATAATCAATACTGCTATTTTTACTTACCTTCACTACTTTACCTATACCAGCATGAAGAGCAATGTAATTAGAAGCGGAATCGTACCGGCCAAGAAGAACGTCTCCTTGGTAATCACTCTTCATACGCCCAACACGCGTACTCCCCTCGTAATAAAGACCGTCATTTTGCTCATTTTTCGCCATAAAACCGATACCGGTAAAGCTGTTATCGCCACTGCCATGAGTTCCGTTATCAAGATAGCTGTCATAGCCGGCTTTGCCATACTCCACAAACGGCGCCAATGTCAGCTTGCTGTTCTGATAATGCAATATTCGCGCAAACCCGACGTTTATCCCCCAACCTTTACTGTCAACATAAGAACCTGTCATATAGCGCATATTATATGCACCAGTTGCCGCATAAGGCGTAAAGCTGTTGTTAGTTCTTGCAGTCTTATTGTTTTTATTTTTACCGACATTATTGGTTGTATTATTATCAGCTTCGGCTGCCGCCTGAGCACTCATAAAACCTTTGCCAATCACCAGATCAGCCCCGTTATTAAGCAATGCCATTCCTGTGGCTCTTGTTTCATTGAGTGACTTGGAATTTGGAAGTGCGATTGGGAATCTGCCAACCTTTGTGCGTCCCTGAGGCAAAGCATACTTGTCCGGAATAACACCGCCAAGAGCGTTTTCGATGAATTCCATGAGAGCATCCGTATCAATGCAACTTAGAGGGATTTTTTCGATTATCGCACCCGATTTTGCTAAAGCGCCATAACTATCGCCGCCTTCTACTATAAAACTGTTAGTAATAAGATTATATACTTTGTTAATATCAAACGGCTTACCGCCTATTGACTTTATCGTTACACGTGCTCCGGGAGCAGCCGGTGCATTGTAAGTGGACCTGTCATACAAATCTCCCTTAGCATAAGGAACCTTAGTATTTACAGTGTACTCTGCATTACCCACCTGTGGAAATCCATTAAATCCATCAGGAGCTGCCTGACAGGATGCTTCAAGTATTTCAAGTATCGTTTTGCCTGTAACCTTTACGCAATAAAGTTCATTCCTGAATGTCAATACATCTGATACATTTCTGCGAGTGATATCGCCTTGTTCCAAAGAAGCACGAAGACCACCGGCATTCTGAATTGACAAGGTATCCTCAATATTTAAAGTATCCTTTAGCATTTGTTTAGCTTTCCATACGAAAGCATCCGCAACTAAATTGCCAATATTAGTCTCCGTTGAACCTGCTTTTTTATCAGACAGTTTAAAATTTGTTTTGCCGATAACCACGCCCAGTTCTGCATCGATCCTTGCCAGTTCCTCATCAACAAGTTTTTTTACTGTTTCATCTTGTGTCATGCCATCAGCAAAAGGTATAAAGCTTTCAACCCATTTTCCGTTTTCATAGCTCGTCATTCCTAAAAACTTGGTATACGGCCCCGCCTCTGCCAGCAGCGTGCCATTGATATTCGTTGTATATCGCTCGTGGTCATGACCATCTATTATAATATCCAAACCACTCACATTTTGGGCCAAATCAGTTGATCTGCTGCCCATTAATTCTTTCTCATTGCCCAAATGTGCAAGAGCAATAATAAGATCGACTTGACCTTGCATTTTGTCTACTTCCTGTTGCACAATGCTGTACATCTGTTTCTCAGCTGCAAAATCTAACCCTGCAACATAGGATGGCGTAGCGGAAATCATAGTTTCAGGAGTTGTTACACCGATTATACCGATTTTATAACCATCCTTATCTAATATCACGCTCGGCGTAAAAAGATGATTGTTATCTTTAATGATATTACAGCTTACCATCTGGAAAGGTGAACCTTTTGCCTTAGTTGTATCAGATGTCTCTGCTAAATCTTTATTTCTAAGCAATTGGTCTAAACCATAAGAAAATTCATGATTGCCAATAGTAGCAGCATCATAACCGGCAACTCTCATATATTCAATTACAGCTTCTCCCTCACTGAAATCGGCCCCCGTGCTTCCCTGTGAAAAATCACCGGCATCGAGCAAAAGCACTTTCTTCCCCTGACTTTCCAAATCCTTCTTTTTCTGCGCAATAGCCGCCATGCCCATA
>CALCTX010000036.1 GCA_937907035.1 uncultured Selenomonadales bacterium | reverse complement strand
TGTCATCAACTGTCAGATTTCCTGCGGAATATACACTGTCATAGTTGATCGTTACATCACCGGAGAGTTTATCAATGCTTAATGCACCGCTGCCGGCTCTTTGATTGATTTTTCCCCTGAAGGAAGTAAGCGTTCCAATATCTGAAGCACTTATGCCATTACTCCATTCTGCTTCATTGAAAAGTGTCAAATCAGTCGGATCAATAGAACCAGTGTAGCTTGAGCCTTTTCCGTCAAGAATAATACTCATATTACCATTATTAACAGTATTGCCGACGATTACAGTTGTTTTGCCCATGCCGCCGATGATCATCGTACCAGCTTCATTGGTAATGTTACCGGTAATATTGGTATTGCCGGCATCTGACAAATCTACTGTACCGCCGTTATTTTTGATATCGCCGTTAACAGCAGTCTTTTCGGCTTCAATTTTCACTGTTGCTTTTTCAGCCGCTTCTATTGCTGCGCTGTATGCACCACCGGCAGCGTTGATAGCTACTGTCTTTGCGCTTGCCGTTACATTACTATTTTCCCCGTTTGCATAGACAGCAACTGCCTTGTCGCTGCCACCCTGTGCTTCAAGAACAATATCTTTTCCGTCAGCGGTAATGTTTGTTTCTGTTCCCGCTGTTGACTTTGCGGCAACAACTGCACTTACACCGCTGTCATATGTATTTACAACCACTGCCGTACCTTTGTCAAAATCCGTACTGGTGCTGATCGCTTCATTCTTGATTTCTTCAATTACACCCGGAGTTGTGATTTCAATTGCACTGCCCTGACCATCAGCTTCAGCAAAAATAATATCAGTTGCTTTAAACGTTGCTGCCGAAGCCGTCAATCCCTCAGCAATTTCTACTTTTGCCGCCAGATTGCGTTCACCGGCAACATAACCGGAATATACGAGCTTATTGGCCAGTGTGTTCAATACCTCATTAACCAACGGCGTATAATCATACAAACTGCCTCGGTCTGTTACCATGGTCAGCATTGATCCTGCTTCAGCTGAACCGATTATCGTCTTGCCGGCTGTATAATCCGTAGCGCTATTACCTTTGCCGGTGTGTTCATAAAGCACTCGTGTATTGCCACTGTATTTGTCAATCGTCAGATCATCAGTACCCTTACGGATGATAATCCCGGCGTTATTCGCATTGGTGCCGCCATGCAGTGAATTGAGTTCACGTTTATTGAGCAGATTATCTGTCCATACTGCTTCGTTTTGCAAATACAGGTTAAGCAAGCCGTCATTATCGATCTTATGGTCATATGACCGGGCATTCAGCTTCAAATTCAACGTACCATCATTATCGATATCGCCGTCAACAACATTTTCCGCTGTAAAGTTGCCGCTGCTGTCAACCTTGACATTATTAGCGATCTTGCCGGCCGATACAACTTCACCGGCAATTTCAACTTTTCCTGTACCACTGATATAGTGATCATTCTTACCGCCAGTCAGCTTCACAGTACCATTATTCGTTACCTCAGCACCGAGATTTGACGCGTCAATTGTCAAAGATTTTTCGCCGTTGACTGTCAAATTCTGACCGATTGACGTATTCGCCGTTACGTTACCGTCAATAACGGTCAAGCCTGCACCGCTGACAGCATTTGCCAATGTTCCACCTG
>CALCTX010000035.1 GCA_937907035.1 uncultured Selenomonadales bacterium | reverse complement strand
TTTTTAGAACCTATCCGTCAGCTTCGCTGCCACCTTCCCTTGTTAAGGGAAGACAAAGGCAGCTGCGATTAATTACGTTACGGTGCTAATAATTACGAATTCCGCATTGTATTGTTGCTTCCTACTAACGAGTTTTTTACGTTACGGCGCCAATAATTCCGCATTCCGCATTACGAATTCCACATTGTATTGTCTCTCGTACTAACGAGTTTCTTAGGTTACGGCTAATTTTGGTATTGGTAAATCGATTGGTTGTTCCGGATGAATTAATGTTGTATAATACTAATAATTATACAATATTGATTTTTGGGGAGGAATTTATGATGAAAAAATTAGTTTTAGCGATGTTATTGGCTGTGGTTTCACTGTTTGGTGTTTCCGACGGTTCGGTTTGTGAGGCGGCTGACAACGGAACAGTTGGATTTGTCGCTTTGGATGCTGTGTTTGAGAATTATCCGGGAATTGCTGATGCGCAGAAAGCTATTCGTGATGAACAGCAGAAGTTGCAACAGGAATTTGATGCTAAGGCGGCTGAACTGAGTGAGGCAGACCGGGCAAATTTACAGCGCGAGCTCAATATCAAGTTAGCTCAGAAGCAGCTTGAAGTTATGCAGCCAATCCAGAAGAAAATTGCTGATGCTGTTGCTAAGGTAGCAAAAGAAAAGGAGATCAAGCAGGTTGTCAAAGCTGAGGTTATGCTCTTTGGCGGGGTTGATCTGACTAAGGATGTTATTGCCGCAATAAAAGAGTAAATGCCATAAAGAGGTTGCCGTGTGTACGGTGCAAATAAAAATGCTCAGGACTTGAGATTTCAAGTCTTGAGCATTTTTTACTTCAAGGCGTTATAACGAACAGGCAGCACCATAGGCTACGGTAAATTGCGGCAATGGCAGTACATTGACGTCAACAAAAAGTTCATCTTCGATTGCTTCCTGTAAAGCCGGATTGTTGGCTGAACCACCATCGAGATAAACATTTTCGGCATTGTCGGTTCCTACCATACCTGCTATGCGACGGGCAATAGATTCATGCAGACCCTTGATGATACATTCCTTTGGTGTGCCTTTTGCGAGGAGGGAAACTATTTCGCTTTCGGCAAAAACGACACAGGTGCTGTTCAGAGAAGCAGCCTTTTCAGCTTTGCCTGCTAAATTTGCAAATTCTTGAATTGACGTATCAAGAATACGGGCGGCCATTTCAAAAAAACGTCCTGTACCTGCGGCACATTTGTCATTCATTTTAAAATCTATCAGCCGGCCGATTTCATTTATGTATATGACTTTTATGTCTTGTCCGCCGATATTTATGATCGTTCTTGCTTCACCATTTGACAGCAAAAATAGACCTTTTGCATTAGCAGAGACTTCGTCTATGACTTTGTCAGCAAAAGTCAAAAGTGCTTTGCCGTAACCGGTGGCAGCGATTCCCGAAAGGTCATTCCGGGTAAGACCAAGCTCGGATAAACCTTCATCAATTACTTTTTGGGCGATAGCGTCCTGACCAGGTGCAGTTGGTACAGCTTTATGCCATATCATTTTTTTGTCATTTACAAAAACGACTTTTATTGCGGTACTGCCTAAGTCTACTCCTGCAGTTAAATTCATGATGTTCCTCCTCACAAAGTCTGACGGAAAGCTTCCAGTCTGGTAAGAATATTTTGGCTGTCCTCTTTGCCATAGTCGGTTTCAATCTTAATGAATTTCAGCCCGGCGGCTTTGATTTTTCGCTCAATGGTTATAGCTTCAATGTCATAGGGGTGGCAGCCCTTCAGAAGATTGAAGATGACGCCGTGAATATTGTTTTCAGCGGCGACAGAGAGAATGTTGTTTATACGCCGTTCGTTGTCAGCAAAGGTCGGACAGATGCACGCCTGATGGTATCGCGCAGCCAAAGCCCGAAGAAGTCCATATTCGTCAGTATCCCGCAGAACTGTTCCGCCGGGAAACAGCCGTTCCGATGAGCAAAGGTCATCGGCGGCGACATGCATATCCGCTGTTTCGATAAGCTCTAACAGCTTCAGATTGGGGAAAAATATCGGCGATCCCGCAACAAAAATTTTGGGCTGTTTTCCGGCTGGTAATGGCGGCAGGGCTTTGAGTTTATCAATAA
>CALCTX010000034.1 GCA_937907035.1 uncultured Selenomonadales bacterium | reverse complement strand
TTATTCATCAACTGCAGTAATATATCGAGGCATTTCTGCTTTTTGCCGCGTGCTTCGAGTATAAGCTGCTGCTGTTTTTCTATTTGCTCACGCTTGAAGTTGATATAGCTTGTGTAGATCATTATCGCATCTACCGTAACTTTTTTCCCTTCCCGCATGAGCTCTTCATAATCCCGCTGACCAGCCTGCATCTCACTGAGCAATACCTGCAGTTGGTGGCGCCGTTCCTCAAGTATCCGGGATGCTTCGGCAAATTTTATCTCTGCCTCTTCCTTTTTCCGTTTTGTTACCTTGAGCAAGGTTTCCAGCTGGAATTTGAATTTCTTCATTTATTACTCCGCCGCAACTGCGGTCAGCTCTTCCTTCATCTTATCAAAAGTTGTCTGTTCATAAACATCCTGACAAAGGAATGCATTTATCTGATCAATTTTGTCAATCGCTTTATCTATTTTAGGACTGGAACCTTTTACATAAGCTCCGATATGAATAAGGTCTTCGGCTTCTTTATAGATTGCCAGCATCGACCGCAGTTCCCGGGCTGCTTGTTTATGTTCCGATGAGGCTACATCACTCATAACACGGCTGACACTCGTTAAAACATCAATTGCCGGGAAATGATTCTGAGCCGCTATTGACCGGGAAAGAACAATATGTCCGTCAAGAATACTGCGGACCGCATCAGCTATCGGTTCATTCATATCATCGCCATCGACCAGCACCGTGTAAATTCCGGTAATAGACCCTTTATCACTGGTACCGGCCCGTTCCAAAAGCCGTGGCAAAAGAGCAAATACTGACGGCGTATATCCACGGGTTGCCGGCGGTTCACCGATTGTAAGTCCGACTTCACGCTGAGCCATAGCAAAACGCGTTACCGAATCCATCATCAAAACGACCTTTTTCCCCTGGTCTCGAAAATATTCGGCAATCGCCGTTGCTGTCATAGCACCTTTGATACGAACCAAGGCCGGTTTATCAGAGGTTGCCACCACAACTACTGACCGTTTCAGTCCTTCCTCGCCAAGGTCGCGTTCGATAAAATCACGAACCTCACGACCACGCTCGCCGATAAGGGCGATAACGCTGATGTCCGCCTCGGTATTGCGGGCTATCATACTTAAAAGTGTTGATTTTCCGACGCCGGAACCAGCCATAATACCAATACGCTGACCGGAACCTAAAGTCATCAATCCATCAATTGCCCGTACGCCGACAAAAAGCGATTCATTGATCCTTGGCCGGGCCAATGGATGCGGCGGTGCTGCCTGCAAGGGATACGCCTTTTTAGTAAACAACGGACCTTTATCGTCCATCGGTTCACCCAAGCCATCAAGAACCCGCCCTAAAAGCTGCGGACCGACCTTAACTTCGAGTACCCGCTGGGCAGAAATAACTTCACATCCCGGTCCGATGCCTTGCATTTCGCCAACCGGCATCAAAAGTACATGCCCATCACGAAATCCAACGACTTCAGCCGGAATCGGCTCAACACCTTCAAACCGCGAATTAACATAGCAGAGTTCACCAATGCTTACATTTGGCCCCTGCGACTCAATTACGAGCCCGATTACTTGTATTATCTTACCGACCATCTTGATAGTTTGGCAACCATCAATCGCAGTCATGTATTTTTCAAAGTCAAGACTGATCATAGCATAACATCCTGTACCGCTTTTTTAACAAGTTCCATCTGCGTCTCCAAGCGGGCATCGACATCGCCATTCGGTGTTTCAAGAATTACATCACCAAGCTTCAAACTCTCATCGGAAACAACTTCCAATGTCGCATTTCCTTCCAGCTCCGTCTGAAGCTCACTTCTCGCCAAAAGAACCAGATCATAATGCTCCGGTGAAACATGAACGATAACCTTGGCCTGGTCCTTGATCTTAAGCAGTGATTTTTTAACCAATGGCAAAATAATTTGTGGAGCATCTATGAAATGTTGCGGGAGAATTTTATCAATAGCATGAAGGATAACTCTGACAATCTCCTCTTCTGCTTCTTGAACAAATTTTTCTTTTTCTTCTTCAGTTA
>CALCTX010000033.1 GCA_937907035.1 uncultured Selenomonadales bacterium | reverse complement strand
ATGATGAAATTCCAAAAGAAATTGCGATGGAAGCAGAATTTTCCCGAATGTGATAAATCAGGCATACGAAAAGCCGTAAATCATAAATGTTATGATTTACGGCTCATTTTTTATCCATTTACTTTTATGGTGCCAAGTTTAGTAGTTTAAAACTGCTGCCACGAACTATTTTTGCGGAATACATTAGTTTATCAGCCTGCATATACAGATCATCAAATTTAGCAGTTTTCTTCAGAATTACGGCGCCGACGCTTATAGAAATTCGAATATCAGGGTGATCAGGCAACATTTCTGTACGCAAAAGATCATCAAAAATATGATTAAGAACTATTCGTAAATTATTTTCGGATTGAATATTTTCCAAACAGATGATAAATTCGTCACCGCCAAGGCGCATAAATACATCTTTTCCGACATGAATATTGCTGGTAACAACCTTAGCCAGTTGTTTTAATATCTCATCACCGGCAACATGACCATACACATCATTGATCGACTTAAATTTATCAATATCAAGCAAACAGAAAGCATTAACAGCTTCTTGTTTATCCAAAAGCTGTTGGATTATTTCGGCACCGGTATGACGATTATATGCTTTCGTCAGCATATCCCTGGTCATTAGTTCATTGGCTCGTGCTTCCAGCAATTTTTTTCCTGTTATATCATTTATAAGTCCGACAATACCAATAACGTTACCATTTTCATCAAGGACCGGTTCTTTCATAATTTCCAAGTATTGTATACCGGAAGGCAAGTCACTTTTTATTGTATAGTGGCAGCCTTTTTTAGTTTTCAGGATTTTTTTATCTTGTTCGAAGGCATAGAATGCATTTTCTTTGTCTAAACGAATATCAAGATCAGTTTTTCCGTAAATATCAAAACCATCTTCTTCGGCGCCGGATATCTGATTCCAATAATGCGTAGAAAAAACATACTTTAAATCTGTATCTTTAAAAAATATACAAGAAGGGATATGTTCCATTATCGTGGCTAATTGCTTGACAGTGAATCGCTGTTCTAGTAAGCTCATAAAAATCACCTCAGGTATATTAAAACCGGTTAGCTAAAATTTTGTTTAGTTAATATTAGCATAAATGATCTAATAAGACAATATTTAACATTACATGTTTAATCCGTTAGAATTTCGGTATTCAGCAATCTTCATGGCCACAAAGCCAAAAGCCGTTAATAATACAGGCGTAAGGATGTTTAAAGTCAACTCAAATATCCATTCCGAAGAAAACTTTTCAGGACCGACAGGGAACATACCGATAAAGCAGGCATAAATTGTATAGCAAAAACAAAAGAGACCGATTAAAAATCCGAAAGTACGGTTTGAGGTGAATTTGTAAGCAGATTGATCCACTGTGATCTTATGAGATCTTTTCAAAGCCATATAGGCAACAAATACCCAAAGAGATGTACAAGGAATTGCTACGGCAATAAGTTTCATCATCATATTGAATAATTCATTAACATCGCCAATGCCTAAAGCTGGCAATAATATCAATATTGAAGCCAAAAATGCTGTCAGCCAGTATCCGTTTATCGGTATACCGTTCTTGTTAACTTTTGCCAAACGGGGAGGAATTAATTTTTTATCTGTATCTGCCAGGAACATTTTTATTGGTGCATCAATATAAATACATAATACGGCAATTTTTGAAATCATGTTGGTTATAGCGTAAATAATAAGAAATGTTGAGCCTGTATGATAATATTCACCAAGCTTTTGGAAACAATAATAAGGACCGTTCATCATCAAATCTTTTGGTATGTTATTTGAGTCAAACATAAACCCCATAGCAAACGAGCCTAAGATAGCACTGACAGAAATCATGAGGATAACATATATCATTGCCCGGGAATAATCACGAGACGGATTTTTCATGTTATTGATATATGGTGACAGATTTTCACAGCCACTAACGGAAAATACTAAGAAAGTTACAGTAGTTAAAATCTCAAAATCAAATTTTGGTACAAAATTGTCCCAAGTATATATAATCGTTTCAGTTTGTGCATCAGTGATCACCGGAGCTGACAACGTCAAAATTATAAACAGAATTGACATTACCAATATGGATGTACCGGCTATAGTTCCCAGTTTTTCAATAATACCGGTTCCTTTGGAAGATAGCCACAGAGCAATAAGAAAGATAAGTAAATTTAAGGTTTGTAAGTATATTGTAGGGATTGACTGAATAATTTTATCATCCTGAAAAACAGCCCAACTACCAGCAACAACGATTGACAATGGTTTTTGTGCCAGATATGGAATATGTATTGCCCAAAATGTCCAACCGGTTAAGAATGCTGCTTTAGGACCAATCAACTGCTTTATCCAAGAACTGACACCACCCGGACTATTTTTGAATGAGGTTCCAAGTTCACCGACAATAAGAGCATAAGGGACAAAATAACAAGTAAATATAAACAGCCATCTGATTATAACCGGCAAGCCTTGCATTGCATAACCATTAACAATACTGTCAAATCCCCAAACTGAATTGAAAGTCATAAATGTTATAGCTGCAACTGAAATATATTTTACATT
>CALCTX010000032.1 GCA_937907035.1 uncultured Selenomonadales bacterium | reverse complement strand
TGTAGGGTAACTGGGAGTATACTCGCCGAATTCGGTAGAGTTCTTGTTGCAGGCCTCGGTACTTCCATCAGTCGCCGCCCTTCCTGTGGCTTTATCAGTATTTGAACTTGCCTCAACCTGCGAAACAAATGTCCCTCCGTACAGCACACCTGCCGCCAGCATACCCAGCAATATCCTTTGTGCCAAAATTTTCTTTCTGGTTTTCTTTTTTATTCCTGTCATAAAACTGACCCCCTTGTAGTTTTCGCGGCTATTTTTCTTCCTCGCCGCCGTGTTCCTCCTTTTTCCTTCTTCTTTTCCAATAAATTTCCTCTAAAACGAGGGGGTCGTAATCCCGCCAACCGCATTTTTAACGATTTTCCGGTCATTTTTTGCCGAAAAACGGCTAAAAAATAAAAAAGCCCTGCCGAAACAAGACTTTTAATAAATAATAGTTATGCCTTCTATTAGTATCACTCTATCAACTACATACACTTACAGATCCAATACCGCCTGAGCTGCGCCCAAAATACCGACAACCGCGTGTTCAAAAGTCAGTGATCCTTGCAGATATACGTTGTACGGTGCCCGCATCGGACCGTCAGCACTGAGCTCGATCGAGGCGCCCTGAACAAAGGTTCCGGCTGCCATGATAACCTGATCTGCATAGCCCGGCATATCCCATGGTTCAGGTGCCGCAAACGAATCAACCGGCGAATACTTCTGCAGACCGCCGCAAAAAGCGATCAGTTTTTCGGCTGAACCAAGCTCGATAGCCTGGATTATATCGCCCCGCATCGTATTCGGTGCCGGCGAGGTCACAAAGCCCAGTTTACTGAAAATCCCGGCGGCAAAAACTGCCCCCTTGATTGCCTGAGCCGTAACATGCGGTGCGAGGAAAAATCCCTGGAACAACAAACGGTTATTGGAAAGTGAAGCGCCAAGTTCATCGCCCATGCCCGGAGCCGTCAATCGATAAGATGCCAGCTCGACCAATTCGTCTTTGCCGACAATATATCCGCCGGTCGGTGCAACACCGCCGCCCGGATTTTTGATCAGCGAACCAGCCATAATATCAGCTCCGACCTGAACCGGCTCCTGCTTTTCAACAAATTCGCCGTAGCAATTATCGACAAAACAGATACAATCAGGCTTGACCCGTTTTACTTCGGCACAAATAACTCTTATATCTTCAATACTGAGTGGTTTGCGCATACTGTAACCACGTGAACGCTGAATAAGCACCATCTTTGTCTTATCCGTAACCACATCTTTTATCTTGGCTAAATCAACCTTACCGTCAATCATCGGCAATTCATTATACAAAACACCGAATTCCTTGAGTGAACCCTTGCTCTCGTTTGCATAGCCGATAACTGTCTGCATCGTGTCATAGGGAGTTCCCGTCAGCGAAACCAGCTCGTCTCCCGGCCGCAAAATACCAAACAGTACCGTTGCGAGCGTATGCGTTCCTGAAACGAACTGTGTCCTTACCAGTGCCCGCTCGGCACCAAAAACCTTGGCAAACAATTCCTCCAGCTTGCCCCGGCCGATATCGTCATAAGCATAGCCCGAGGTCGTATTGAAATGTGCGTCTGATACGCGGCACTCCCGCATAGCGTCAAGCACTTTAAGCGTGTTATACTCGGCAATCTCATCAATCTGCTGAT
>CALCTX010000031.1 GCA_937907035.1 uncultured Selenomonadales bacterium | reverse complement strand
GTTCTTCAATAGTCAGCATATCAGTAAGTGCCTGGCATGGATGCAATAAATCTGTAAGAGCATTGATTACCGGCACTTCCGACCAATTAGCAAACTCAACGATTTTTTCATGACCAAATGTACGGATCATAATACCATCAAGATAACGGGACAATACTCTGGCCGTATCACGGATTGGCTCCCCGCGGCCAATCTGCAGATCACGGTTGGACAAAAATAATGCCTGTCCGCCAAGCTGATACATTCCGACCTCAAAAGAAACCCGGGTCCGTGTTGATGATTTCTCAAAAATCATCCCCAAGGTCTTGCCTTTCAAAATATGATGCTCAACCCCGGCAATCTGCATTGCCTTAAGTTCTTTTGCCAATTGAAGTATCTCTTCAACTTCACCGGCAGACAGATCATGTATAGACAATAAATCCTTTCCTTGCAGCATTTTTACCTCCACATTTTAATCACGCGAACTTCGGCAGAACACGTTCCATAATCTCACAAAGTTCATCAACCTGTTTCTTCGTAACAATAAGCGGCGGCACGAAACGCAACACATCGCCTGCCGTACAATTTATTATTGCACCTTCAGCCAGACACGCATTGACTATATCACGTCCCGGCTTCGTAAGCTGCATACCCAAAATAAGTCCCATACCACGTACTTCTTTAATAAGTGCCGGATATTTTTCCCGGAACCCTTCCAGCTTGCTCTTCAAATACGTCCCGACCTCATTTACAGCGTTCAATCTCTCTGTACTGCTGATCTCGTCAATAACAACATTTGACGCCGCACAAGCCAACGGATTGCCGCCAAATGTAGAACCATGATCACCAGCGTGAAATACTGCCGCAACTTTATCCGAAGCAATAAATGCCCCGATTGGTACGCCGCCAGCCAAACCTTTGGCTAATGTAACAATATCCGGTTTAATACCGAATTGCTCATAAGCAAAGAACTTTCCTGTCCGGCCCATACCACACTGAACCTCATCCAAAATAAGAACTGCATTGTACTTATCACACAATGCCCGAACCTTTTTAAAATAATCAGCCGGCGGAACATAAACTCCGCCTTCACCTTGAATGGTTTCCAGCATAACAGCACAGGTTTTGTCACTCATCATTTTTTCCAGTGCTTCAATATCACCATATTCAACATAATCAAATGCTCCCGGCAACGGGCCAAAGCCTTCTTGATATTTTGGCTGCCCTGTTGCTGTTAAAGTCGCCAAAGTACGACCATGAAAACTATGCCACGCAGTAATGATCTGTGATTTTTCCGGATCAAAGGAATGCGCATATTTCCGTGCCAATTTTATCGCACCTTCGTTGGCTTCCGCACCGGAATTACCAAAGAATGCCTTACCCAGCCCGGACAAAGCAACCAGCTTAGAGGCTGCATCTGCCTGAACCTGAGTATAGTAAAGATTTGAACAATGGATCATCTTCGCTGCCTGATCAGCTATCGCCTTAGCCAACTTCGGGAAATTATGTCCTAAAACATTAACTGCAATTCCGCCCAAATAATCGATATATTTTTTCCCCTGCGTATCATATACATACACGCCATCACCATGATCAAGAACGATCTGGTAACGGGCAAAAACCGGCAGATAATCTCTGGCATCTTTTGCATAAATCTCTTCATCTGTCTCTTTCATCAAAATCCCCCCTTACCAAATAAGCTCTGTACCAACACCTTGTGAGGTAAACAGCTCCAAAATAAGTGAATGTGGCAATCTGCCATCTAAAATATATGTCTTTTGCGCACCTTTTTCCAATGCACACAAACATGCCTCAACCTTCGGTATCATACCGCCGGAAATCGTTCCATCGTTAATATATTCTTTAGCTTCAGCAGCTTTAAGTGTCGAAATAAAACTTGATTTGTCTTCAAAGTTTTTATAAATCCCTTCAACATCCGTCAAAAGAAGCAACTTTTCCGCCTGCAAAGCACCGGCAACCTCAGCCGCTACATAATCCGCATTGATATTGTAGCTTTCCCCGTCAGCACCAACTCCGACAGGAGCAATAACCGGAATATATTCACGTTCAATAAGATCTTGCAGTACCTCTCCCTGAACAGCCTCTACCTGACCGACAAAACCAATATCGACCAAGCGCTCACTGCCATTCTCATGTACTGTTGCCATTTTCTTTGTCGCTTTAATAAGTCCGGCATCTTTTCCCGACATGCCGATTGCTTTAAGCCCTCGCCGATTAAGCAAATTGACTATTTCCGAATTAACCTTGCCGACCAGGACCATTTCAGCAATATCCATTGTTTCCTGATCAGTTACCCGCAATCCGGAAACGAATTCTGATTTCTTACCGACTTTTTTCAAAAAACCGGTAATATCCGGACCGCCGCCATGCACAAGCACCGGCTTGACACCGATGAGCCAAAGCAGAACGATGTCCTCCATAACCTGCTGCTTGAGCTGTTCGTTAATCATGGCGTTGCCGCCGTATTTTACAACAACGGTTTTGCCCGTGTATCTTTTTATGTAGGGGAGCGCCTGG
>CALCTX010000030.1 GCA_937907035.1 uncultured Selenomonadales bacterium | reverse complement strand
TGTGTTGTTTATGGTATGCCACGGGCAGCCTTTGAGATCGGCGGTGTCGAGCGGCAGCTGCCGCTGTCGGCAATGCCGTCGGCAATAACCAGTATCGCACGTGGATAGGCAGGTGATCAGATGGATGTCACAAAAGAATTAGCCGGGACAATGCCGGACTGGCTGGCAGAGATTGATGAAGCAATAATCCTTGTTGACCAAAAAGGGTTGATCCGTTTTGCCAATGAAGCAGCGATCTGCATCTTGGATACTGAACCGTTGGAAGGACGGCGGTTTGCTGAAGTTTGTCTTCTGACTAATCTGCCGACCCAGTCGATGTTGCCGGACGTTGTGGCCAAAGCGATGGAATCCAGGCTGGAAGTAGATTTTCCGTTCGATGCCGGACTGGTCCGGTCCTTCGGTGATCAGGTCTATCTCAAAGGAACGGCAACGCCGTTGCTTTCTGAAAACGGTGAGGTTTATGGTTGCCGGGTCCGGATGGCAGATATTACTGCATCCAAACGATTGGAAGTTCAGCTCCGGCAGGAGCGGCGTTCACTGTCGGTAATGTTCGGTGCGGCCGGAGTCGGAATGATGATTCTCGATGATCATGGTGCGATCATGGGCATCAATCTGGCAGCTCAAAAAATCCTTGATTGTACCGAGAAAGATGCTATCGGGATGCAATTCGGCGATGCCTTTACCTGTTCAAATGCAGCCCTTGAGGGTTGTGGTGCCGGAATGGCCTGTGAAGTTTGTCCGGTGCGCAGTAACATCATGGCGGCGATCGCCGATGACGGATTTTCCGGACAATTTACCGTCCTTATGCGGCGGCCGGCAAATAAGAAAAATCCGTTAGTCTGGCTGAAGATATTTATTTCCCAATCCTGGGATCATGATAACAAACAAGTAATCCTCTCGCTTATCGATATCTCTGAGCGTAAGATGCGCGAGCAGGAATTGGAAAAAGCCCGTTTGGAAGCCGAAGCAGCCAGCCGGGCCAAAGATCAGTTCCTGGCCAATATGAGTCACGAGATCAGGACTCCGATCAACGGCATGACCGGTATGATCGATCTTACCTTACAGTCCGATCTCGATGAAGAACAGCGCGATTACCTCGTCAATGCCAAGCAGTGTTCCGAATACCTGCTGCGGATAATCAATGATATACTGGATTATTCCAAACTCGAATGCGGCAAAATGCTGTTAGAGGAGATCCGCTATGATCTGCGGGATGTAGTTGGGCACGTATTGAAGGTTCATGAAAAGATCGCCAACGGCAAAAATCTCTATCTGAAAAGCGAGCTGGCGGATGATCTGCCGAAATTCGTCCGGGGCGATCCGCTCCGCATGCGGCAGATCCTGCATAACCTCATATCCAATGCCTTGAAATTCACCGCGGAAGGTGGCGTAACCGTTACCGTCCGGTGTGACCGGGAACTTGATCCGCCGCTTTTGCGTTTTGCGATCAAAGATACCGGTATCGGCATGGAAAAAGAAGATATCGGCAAGCTCTTCAAGGCATTCAGTCAGGTTGACGGTTCAACCACCCGGCGCTTTGGAGGAACCGGGCTGGGTCTGATGATCGTCAAAGACCTTATAACCGCAATGCAGGGCGAGATAAGCGTGACCTCGGAACCGGGAAAGGGCAGTACCTTTACCTTCAGTATTCCTTGTATTGAAGAAGAAGAGGCTGACGAAGAGATCCGCGACAAGACGATTTTTGTTAAACCGCACAGCGATGAACCGGCACGTGATTTCGGCATAGCCGAAGACGATGACGACATTGCTGATCTGCTGAAATATTGTGAAGAAAAATTAGATGATGATGAAGGGGTGAAATACAAATGAAGATCTTAATTGCTGAAGATGACCGCATAAGCCGGACCTTTATGGAAAAATTCATGTCGAAATACGGTGATTGCGATGTTGCTGTAGATGGTATGGAAGCACTTGATATGTTCATGGACTCTGTCAAAAAGAAACAACCGTATGACCTGGCTTGTTTGGATATCATGATGCCGAAGGTTGACGGATTGAAGCTGCTCAAGGTTATCCGGACTTTAGAAAACCAGCATGATGTTCCGGCTGAAAAACGCTTGAAGATTATCATGATGACAGCTCTGGCTGATGTCGATTACGTTGACCAGGCATTTAAGCTGGGCTGTGATGCTTACGCCCCGAAACCTGTTGATACCAAAAAAGTTATTGAGGTTTTGCAAAACCTCGGTATGATAGAAAAAGAATAATATCATACATACAAAAAGGTCTGTCGCATATTATACATATCCTGTCATTCCGGACCTGATCCGGAATCCCATTGTGCAACGTTGTACACAGGGATGCTGAATCAAGTTCAGCATGATGGGCTATAGCTTAATATGCGACAGACCTTTTTACTTTTAATTACGAATTGCTTTTTACATTCTCTTTCCGCCCGGTGACGGAACCTTAGTCGGCCCTACCTTTTTCGGAGCTGGCTTTTTCACCGGCTCATCATCTTCCTCGTCATCATCCTCCGGACGGGCAGATTTCTTGTCAGTATTTTTTGTCGTTTCTTTATCCTTATCGTTATCCTTTTCCGGTTTGCCGGACAGCACATCGTTAAAGGTGCGGCTGCTGCCGCCGCTGCTCTTGCCGGCCCGCTGTGTACCGTCACTGTCAACACTGATGATCGGTCCGATTGAGCTGTCATATTCCATTTCCTCGCGGTCCATAGCGGCTTTCTGAGCCGCAGACAGTTTGATATCCAGTGTTTCAGCCAAAGCAGTACGCACATCGGAAATATCCGGAACCCAATAGCTTATATCATCAATATACATCGGGCGACCCTGAACCATTTCGGTCTTGAGGCCGTTTTTGCTGGCATCCTTCAACGAACCGGCCAGCTCCAGGAGCTGACGGATCGTAAGATCAGTATCGACTGTATTGCCAATCTCGCGGATTATCGACGGCAGACGCGGGATTATCATCGGCGAAGTTACCTGATCCATAACAGCCTTCATGAATTTCTGTTGGCGTCTTACCCGGCCGATATCGCCCTCTTCGTCGCGATAGCGGACGTAGGTGATCGCTGTCTTGCCGTCCATATGCTGCAGACCCGGTTTCAGATCGATGACCAAACCGCCGTTATCATCCCACGGATCCTCATAAAACATCCGTTTCTCTACATCAATATCTACACCGCCAATAGCATCGATGATCCGGCAGAACGAACTGGTCTTGATCGCTACATAATGATCCATCGGTGTACCGAGGAAATTCTCTACAGTCTCCTGCGTCAGCTTCTTGCCGCCGAGCGCATAAGCGGCATT
>CALCTX010000029.1 GCA_937907035.1 uncultured Selenomonadales bacterium | reverse complement strand
CCTGAGAAAGCAGCTCGTCCACGGCGCTTTCCAGCGACGGTGAACCGTAGCTCATGCCAAGCGCCACCGGCATCTCCGGCAGACGGGCAGCCAGCGCGCGCTGCTGGCGACGGCTGTAGACCATCAGCGGGGAGCCCTCTTCCATCCACACGGACTGATAAAGTTTGGCGACGCGTGGTGAGCGGATCGGCAGGATCCCGCCGCGCAGCAACGGCCACCACAACAGACGCGGGGCATCGACAACCCGTCGGTCGCTTAAAAACTGCCGCAGATAGCGTTTAACGGCTTTGGATGTGGGTGCATCCGGGGTACCCAGATTCGCCAGCAGGATGCCGGTTTTCGCCTGACTCATTCGCGCCTCTTATCCTTTTAAACGGGCGATAATTGTAGCTGAATTGCAGGTAAACGAAACCAATTGTAGTGAAAGGGGAAACAGAAGGGAGATCCCCGGTGAAACCACCGGGGAAAAGCATTAGCCGAGGATGTTGGCCAGCTCTGCGCGAACGTCGCTTACGGCTTTGGTGCCGTCGACTTTCACGTATTTGGTGTTACCCGCTTCGGCTTCTTTCTGGTAGTAGCCGATCAGCGGTGCGGTCAGCTGATGGTATTCCACCAGACGTTTACGCACGGTTTCTTCCTGGTCGTCTTTACGGGTGGTCAGCTCTTCGCCGGTCACATCGTCTTTACCTTCCACCTTCGGTGGATTGAATTTGATGTGGTAAACACGGCCAGACGGCGCATGAACGCGACGGCCAACGATACGGTCAACGATCAGTTCGTCAGGCACATCGAATTCCAGCACGTAATCCACGTTGATGCCGGCTTCTTTCATAGCATCAGCCTGCGGAATGGTACGCGGGAAGCCGTCTAACAGAAAACCGTTGCGGCAATCTTCCTGAGAAATACGTTCTTTAACCAGCGCAATGACCAGCTCATCCGTCACCAGTTTACCGGCGTCCATGATGTCTTTTGCCTGTTTGCCCAGTTCGCTGCCGGATTTAACGGCGGCGCGCAGCATGTCACCTGTGGAAATTTGCGGAATGCCATATTTCTCCATGATGAACTGTGCCTGAGTTCCTTTCCCCGCGCCTGGAGCGCCAAGCAGAATGATACGCATTGCGAAAATCCCCTCAAAGGTTATCAAAATTTTTTAAAAAAGCGCTAAAAGATACCATTATCACGCCGTCGCCTCAAGAAAGGCACCCGACGCTGAAACGGTTAATGGGGAATTATAAGAAAAGCGGTAATTCTGGCGAAAAAATGCCGGATGGCGCTGACGCTTATCCGGCCTTAAGGGTTATCGTCCGGACCGGATAAGCGCAATGGCTTATCCGGCAGGAAATGACGCTATCAGGAAACCAGCAGCTGGTTCATACGGCGAATAAACTGGTTCGGATCTTCCAGCGTGCCGCGCTCGGCAAGCAGCGCCTGATCCATCAACAGCTCAACCCACTCTTTAAACTGCGCGTCGTCCTGGGTATCAGCAGCGCGTTTCACCAGTTGGTGATCCGGGTTCAGTTCAAAGATATATTTCACTTCCGGGACGGCCTGGCCCGCAGCGGCAAACAGCTTCGCCATCTGCTTTAAGAAGGTGATGTAAAACAGGCAAAATATGATAAAGCGATATAAAGCTAACATCAACTGATGAAAAATCAATTTCATCTGGTACTAATTCTCTTGTGCAATTTCTAAAATTAGTTTTTTCAAGAACAACAACTCTTTCATCAATACGAAGCTTATATGCAAGTTGGTTAGTACCAACATCAATGGCATATACCTTTTTTGCTCCATTTTGTAACATACAGTCGGTAAATCCACCAGTTGACGATCCAACATCCATACAAATTTTATCATTAAGAGTAATTGGAAAGCACTCCATAGCCTTTTCAAGCTTTAATCCACCACGAGAAACATATTTTAAAGTATTTCCCCTAACCTCAAGTACATCATCGTCCTTAAGTTCAAAGCCAGCCTTGTCCTGCTTTTGGTTATTAACATATACTTGTCCTGCCATGATGATAGCTTTTGCCTTTTCTCTTGAAGGGGCAAAGCCTCTTTCAAACACAGCAACATCTAATCTTATTTTATTCTTTGCCATTATTAACTATTTCCACAATAGATTTACTATCTAAACTATATTTTTCAATTTGACGATTAACTGTAGCCTGTTTAACAAATTCATCAGGTACAGCGTAAAGCTTATAACTTGCACTAATACCATTTTCCTCAAGAACAGATGCAAAGATTTCGCCAACGCCACCTGTTTTTATTCCCTCTTCAAAGAAATAAATATTTTTGGTGTTTTTTAACAAATCACATACACTTGAGTCAACTGGTTTTATTTTATTTAGTTTTATTAAATATGTATCTTCAAGATTTGCAAGAGCATTATAACACTCATTAAATTCTCTACCATAAGTAATAATACAATTTGAAGCATCAGTATTACCAAAACAGATATAATCTTGCTTATCATACACATAGTTGTTTGGAGCTTGTATTTCTGCACCTCTTGGATAACGAATTGCAACTGCATATTTATCTTTATATACAGCTTGATACATCATTGATGACAATTCATTATAATAAGTCGGTGCATAAATAGTTAAATTAGGAACAGACATAAGATACGCTGTATCAAATATACCCTGATGGCTTTCGCCATCATCGCCAACAAATCCAGCACGGTCAATGCCAAAAATAACTTTTAAGCCCTGCATAGCAACATCGTGAATAAGTTGATCATAAGATCTTTGTAAAAAAGTTGAATATACAGCAAAAAACGAAAAGCACAGCGAGGATTCGCTGTGCTTTTCGCGTTGTCAAATTTGTCATTGAGGTTTCCCTCGGTAAAGCTGTACAATCCGGGATCTGTTCAAACAAAAAAACTGCACTTCACGAGTCGCCTCGTTAAATGCAGTCAGCCAATCATACATAATACGGTCTATGCTTAGATGCTTGAACTTTGCGTCACCGACTTTCGCCGATTTTGCCCTCTTGTATCCCTTATGTCGGTATTTTATTACTATTGCATGATTATTTCAAGAGAAAAAGCACGGTGCATAGAGCGCCGTGCTTTCGGTATTTCTTATTCGAGTGGGCTTCCTGTGAGCATCTCGTAAGCCTGGAGGTACTTCTCGATTGTCTTGTCAACAACCTCCTGTGGAAGTGTCCAGTTGTTGTGATCGTTCTCAGGGTTTGCCTTGAGCCAGTCTCTTGCAAACTGCTTGTCGAATGATGGCT
>CALCTX010000028.1 GCA_937907035.1 uncultured Selenomonadales bacterium | reverse complement strand
CGTATTAGTTGCACTAATTGTAACATTATTTCCAGCAACAATACTTTCAGTTTTCGGCTCAAGCATGTTTCTGACAGTAATATTTCCGCCAGTTGCCTTTACATTCGCATCCTTTGCCGATACATATCCAAGTACCTGAATATCAGCAGCATCTGCAACCAACTGAACAGTACCGTCAACATTCCGCAAGCTGCCTGCCTGAATTACACCGGTATCAGCTACAGCGTAGCTTGCCAAAGCCTGTGCATCTTTGGCAGCCATAACGATAGTACCGCCATTTGCAGTAATCTCTCCGGAATTATACACGCGATTGGCGATTGTCGCCGCATCAGCAGCTACATTGATCTTATAATCAACACCTATGCTCACTGTCTTACCAAGGTAAACTTTTTTAGCCGCAATTTCGCCGGCATTTTCAATATTCATCGCCTCAGCCGCAACTGTCTCAGTTGCGGTTATAGTTCCGCTATTACGGACAGTAGTAACACCGTCACCAGTCGGTGTATTCCCATTACCAGCACCACCGGCACCACCATTATTGCCCGGATTTTCGTTATTGCCCGGTGCAGTTGCCAATGTGTAATATTGGTCGCTAAGACCCGGGGTCTGACCTTTCTTAGCAGCGTCAAGATAGCCATGAACCTGCTTCTTTTCTGTAGTAAAATCGCCAATCTTGGTTAACTCGACAATATCCCCGGCATTAAAGCCATAATCAGAAAGCTTTTCATTTCCCTTCAATTTCTTAGCATCAATGTAATAATAAGCCTTGCCGTCTTTTTCACCGACTGAAATGGCATAGTCATAATGCTGAATCAAATAATGTCCATACTCTTTTTGTTTTCCATTTCCTTTTGCCATATTATTCGAATGATAAATGGACAAATCGTCATTTAAAATCCAGCCTGTACCACTTCCTGCAGGAGTGCTGTCAGATGCCGGCGTTGTTGGAGCAACCGCCGTTGGGAAAGTCTGTCCCATAGTACCAAGGTAAACATTAGCAGCTTGGATCGTACCAGTGTTAGTAATATCCCTTGCAACAAGTGCAACGAGCTTCTGTGCATTGATATTGCCGCCATTATATATAGCGCCAGCACCAGGTGCCATTGTTGTAAGCGTTGTCGGTTCCCCGCCAATTTTGCGATAACCATTTCCGGCTGTGCCTTTAATGATCTTGTCAATTGTTTCTTTATCGTTTACATCTACATTCTCATACTTTGTATGTTTCGATGTAAATTTGCCGGCAGCAATAGCTGCAGGATCAGTAACCGGCACTACTGCACCCTCAAGCTTATATCCATTATCATTTTCATGACCAACATATTCAGTCGCACTGATCTGCCGCCAATATTTACCTGTCGGAACAGTTTCAGTAACTTTTGTACCTATTTTGTCTACCGCATAGTCATTATGTTCCCAATGCCATTCAATATCAAAAATCCACCATGTTTTATCAACAACTTTTTTCCAATCAGAAGCATATCCTAAATCTTCAACTTTAACTTTGTCTTTTTTATGGAAAATATTGGTTAACCAATCAAACTGGTCAGGCAGTACATAATATACTTTTTTCCCATTATATAATCCGACTCTGACAGCCTTAAACAATGCGGAACCATTGTGGTTAATATCATTAAAAAGCAAATCGTCAACAAGAACAACACCATCAACATAATACTTGTCTACATTGCCCGTAGTAGTTTCTTCTTTCCAATATGTCCGCTCATCACGCTCATAGGTAGAAACATCTTTCTGATAGACATATGTGTTACATGTTATATTCCCTTGAGCATCAACTGCCTCAGGGAACAATTTCTTATAGTCATCAACAGACAAATCATGTGTAGATGCAATAAAAGACCCAGCATCAATCTGAGCGCCATTATACACATTGACACCATACGGATTGATGAGCGTAACATTACCATTAGCAAGAATGTGGCCGGCGATTTCTGACGGATTCGTATCAAAAACCCGGTTTACAGCCATTGAATCAGCTCCCGGCTGATAGAACTGAACCGTATTCTCTTTACCAACATTAAAGGTGTCCCAATCAATCAGCACATTCTGCGACGCTTGATTGATATTCATTTTATTAACGTTATCAGGATCTATACCAATGTCCGCCTGGCCAATACGAACCTCTCCGCCAGTCGGCAAAGCATTATTGGCCGGCTCAGCCAATGCTGCTCCACCAAAAGTAAGCGACATAGCTAAACCCAATGCCGCTGCTCTACGATTCATTTCCCGTTTAATCTTTCTGATCATTTTTCTTCTCTCCTGTCACATCTTACACAAGGAAAATACACTAAGGACTTTCTTCCTGTTTACATTATCGCATATTTTTCTTCATTTATCAACAAAAAAGTGATAACTCTATCCCTTTTTTCTTATATATATTTACTTAAAAATACAAACCGCCCTGAGCCCAGAATCTGCCACGTGAATCATTCAGATCAGCCTGCACTTTTTCGGCTCCGAGCCGCCATGCATAGTCAAGTCTGATAAACCAGTCATTGGCCCGTTGCCAGATAAGGCCGATACCAACGCCCTGCAGGCGCCGACGATTTTCGCCATTAGAATAGTTGGCTTTATTTAGCCAAATAGTCCCATGCTCGAGATAAGTTGCCACATGGAAAGTCTGAGCATTAGCTTTCAACGGCAACAACCAACGAAGTTCAGCTTTGGTGAGATATCCAATATCGCCGGAAGCCTCACTCTGCGGATAGGCTTTGACACCGGAGATACCGCCCAAGCTGAAATGCTCGTAAGAATCCAAATTCTTGTTGGAATACTGTGCTCTGGCTGTAAAAAACAGCGACAACCGTGGATTGAAATCCTGCCGGCGAAGCATGTATCCTCTCAGTTTATGATATGAGCCTTCTGTATTTGAAAGATCATAATAGTAATGGGTCTGCTCATTATTGAATCCCAAATTTCCGTATTTATAATCAAGGCGCCAAACCGTCGCGCCTTTCTTGTCCCGTTCGTTGCCATACAGGGAAAGCGTAGCTGCTTTTGTCGTCTTATCGGAATACTGCAATCCGGCACTGCGCTGTTCATCGAAGTTTTTAGCATATTCAAAACTCAAACCGGCGTACAAGTTATTGCGCGGCGACCGCTTGATCGCATAGTCAAATCCCGCACTGTAAACTCTGGCTTTACCGATAAGGCCAAGATCTCGGACTTCCGCGGGCACGCCCGTCTGGTGCTGATGGAGACGTTCGGCCTGTCGCCCGACACGGA
>CALCTX010000027.1 GCA_937907035.1 uncultured Selenomonadales bacterium | reverse complement strand
CAGTCAACTGATCCGCAAATCTTATATACCGCGATTGAAAAAACTTTTCAGCAGAATCGTACCTATGACCTCATTGCAGCTTTATATCTTGTAATGGGCCTGGAAATCGAACTGCGGACCAGCGGTACTTTGGCCGGACTGGTAGCCGCTCTTAAAAGGGCCTTTTCCAGTTCCAAGGTAACTCTGATGGTCATGCCGGCCTTTTTAGGCTTGCTGCCGTCTCTTGGCGGTGCCCGTTTTTCTGCGCCAATCGTTGATGAAGCCAGCAAGGATCTGCATATCAGCGCTGACCATAAAGCAGCGATAAACTTTTGGTTCCGGCATCCGTTTGAATTCTCCAACCCGATAATCCCGGGCATGATCATGGCCTGCAGTATTGCCGAAGTTCCCTACAGCGATTTTGTCAGATACACTGCCTGGGTAAGCGTTTTGTTTATCCTTCTGGGATGGTTCGTCCTGATCCGGCCGATAAAAGAAACTTCTCTGTCAGCTACCGCTTCCTGTCAGGATGCCGGTGGCCCGTTAGATATTTTCCTTTCTTTGTTGCCGGTTATTGTCACCTTTTTACTTGTTGTTTTCGGCGGATTGTCGGCTTCGATCGCAATGGCTGCAACCGTTCTGCTCATCTATATTGTTCTCAATCTCTTAAAACGTAAAGTATCATTGAAATCCATCATCTTCGGTGCAATTGACCGCAAAATGTTTTTGAACATCGGCTGCATTCTCATATTCATTAATATCCTCAGCGAAACCAATGTTCTCGCCGCTATCTGTACCGCTTTCCGGGCAGCTCCGCTTCCCTTGCCGGTCATCATTGCCTGCATTTCCTTTGTCATCGGTATCCTGACCGGTATGTCCCAGGCTCACGTAGCGATCGTTATGCCAATCGTAGCTGCCATGCAGACCGGTGATCTGACGCTGGCTTCCGTCGCTATGGTCTTCGGAGTTGCCGGTCAGATGCTTACCCCTACTCATATGTGTCTGGTGGTAACACTTGATTACTTCAGTGCCAATATTTTTAACACGTTAAAACCACTGACATTCATAATCGCTATGATGCTTACCATATTCAGTTTAGTTACCTGGATATTCTGACCTTTCGGTTCAACACCTGAATAACTATGGCTTCAAAAACGGGGCTGTCGCATGTTAATAAACAACTTGTCATTCCGGACCTGATCCGGAATCCCATTGTACAACGCTGTACAGCGGGATGCTGAATCAAGTTCAGCATGACAGGCTGAAATCTTAACATGCGATAGCCCCGTTTCTATTTGTTTATTTGTTTAAAGGTTACAAATATGTTCCTTCAGCCCCGGTATCTTTTTTGGAGAAACTGACAATTCGTCAATTCCCAAATTAAGGAAAAAGTCGCTGAGGTCCTTATCTGCTGCCAGCTCTCCACAAATGCCGATCGTTATCCCGGCCGCATGGGCATTTTGGGCCGCCATCCCGATCAACTGCAAAACAGCCGGGTGATGCGGATCGTAAAACCGGTTCAAGCCGCCGGCTTGCCGGTCAAGTGCCAGCGTATATTGCGTAAGATCATTGGTCCCGATACTGAAAAAATCAACCGCCTTGGCCAATTCATCACTTATCAGTGCTGCCGCCGGCGTCTCGATCATAATCCCTTGCGGCGGCAAGCGATATTTTTCACCCCGCTCGATAAGTTCAGCAGCCGCCAGTTTGACCTGCTCCTTAATATCCTGTATCTCTTTAAGCGATGTGATCATCGGATACATGATCCGGATATCGCCAAAAACAGCAACCCG
>CALCTX010000026.1 GCA_937907035.1 uncultured Selenomonadales bacterium | reverse complement strand
TGCTGCCGAAAATCTGTATCTGATAAAGCTCGCTGCAGCTCAAGGTGTCACCCGCTTATTCACTTCATTCCACATTCCTGAAACAAATATTTCCGCATTAAAAAATGAAATCTCCGATTTATTTGCCCTTGCTAAGCATTTGCACCTGGAAATAATATCCGATATCTCACCGGAAACAATGAAACTATTGAATATCCCGACATTTAAATTATCTGCTTTTCACATTTTAGGAATAAATACTTTACGTCTTGATTACGGTTATGGTGCTGACGAAATCGCCCACCTGAGCCGGAATCGTTTAGGCATGCGCATCCAGCTTAACGCCTCAACAGTAACCCCCAGAATATTAAACGATCTCATTCTTGCGAAAGCAAACTTTGAAAATATTGATGCTTTACATAATTTTTATCCTCGGGAAGGTACCGGTATTTCCGAAGAAACTTTAGTCCGAAAGACTGCTATGCTGCATAAATTAGGCATAAAAGTCGGTGCTTTTATTCCATCGCAAAATCGTCGGCGCAGCCCACTGCGGGCTGGACTGCCAACCCTTGAAATGCATCGGGAAGCCAGTGTAAGTTTAGCCGCCCGCCATTTAGCCGCAATCGGAATGGATTCTGTATTTATCAGCGACTCCCTGCCAGCCGAAAAAGAGTTGTCCGATCTTACAACCGTTGTTCCTGATTGCGTTACCCTGCAAGCAAAATTTTTGACAGCAAATAAAAAAATACAAGATATATTAAGCAATAACACTTTTACCTCACGAATCGACGAAGCCCGTGATGCTGTACGCAGTCAGGAAAGTCGTACTATTATCAAAGAAGCCGGTCTGATCATTCCTCCGGAAAAAAATATAACCCGGCTCTATGGTTCAGTAACTATTGACAATGAAAAATACGCTCGTTATATGGGCGAATTACAAGTTTTAAAACGACCTCAACCCGCTGATGAACGAGTAAATGTCGTTGCTCAGGTACATCCTGATGAATGTTTTTTAACCAACTACATAATCCCCGGGAAAAAGTTCCGCTTTCAATTTTAATTGCCATAACAAAAGGGATTTGGTCAACTCGACCAAATCCCTTTTAAATATACTCAAATACTTCTAACTATATTCAAAACAATAAACATTCCCAACCCTATAATCGCGCCTACAACCGAACCATTTATTCGTATCCAGATCAGATCAGGTTCTATTTTCTCGCGGACAATACGATTTATACGTGCTTCACTCATTTTCCCCAACACATCACTGACCACATTTCCAACCAATTCCTGTCCTTTTAGTGCTGTCCTCGCCGCCAGGTCATAAAAAAGCTTTTCCGTTTCCCCTTTGAAAATCTCATCTGTTCTTAATCGTTGCATAAAGCCTTCATATTCGGCATCAAAAATCTCTCCAAAAACATTTTCCAATGACTGGATATGTCCATCAATCGCAGCCGGTAATGTCTCCTCTTTACCGATCCGCTCAACAAATCCATCAACTGCCGAATCT
>CALCTX010000025.1 GCA_937907035.1 uncultured Selenomonadales bacterium | reverse complement strand
TGACATTGAAGCTGAACCGGCCGGATTTATACCCGCGTATCTTCGCTTCGTTCGTCTGGCTGAACAGTTCACGGATAAGATCAAATACTCCGGTATAAGTCGCCGGATTGGAACGCGGTGTCCGCCCGATCGGCGACTGGTCAATATTGATTATCTTGTCAATATTCTCCAATCCGTTTATCGCCTTGTGCTTGCCCGGCATACCTTTGGCATGATAAAGCCGGGAAGCGATCCCTTTATACAAAACCTCATTTATCAGCGTACTCTTACCCGACCCGGAAACACCGGTAACCAACGTAAACACGCCCAATGGGAATTTGACTGTCAGATTTTGCAAATTATTTTCACTCGCCCCGACAACCTCCAGAAAAGTCCCATTGCCTTCCCGCCGTTTCTCCGGAATCGGAATGAATTTCTTTTTGCTCAGATACTGACCGGTTATCGATTCCGGAACCTTCTTTATCTCTTCAGCAGTTCCCTGCGCCACCACCTGGCCGCCATGCTCACCGGCCCCTGGCCCGATATCAATTATCTGGTCCGCCGCATACATCGTATCCTCATCATGCTCGACCACGATCAGTGTATTGCCCAGATTTCGCAAATTCTTCAACGCCGTGAGCAGCTTGTCATTGTCCCGTTGATGCAGACCGATACTTGGCTCATCGAGGATATACAGGACCCCGACCAGTCCCGACCCGATCTGTGTTGCCAGCCTTATACGCTGTGCCTCGCCGCCCGACAGCGTTCCCGCCGAACGTGACAATGTCAGATACTCAAGCCCGACATTGATCAAAAAGCCTAACCTGGCATGCAGTTCCTTCAATATCTGATTGGCTATCTTTTGCTCCCTTTCGGTCAGCTCCAACTTTGAAAAGAACTTGTCACACTCGCTTATCGTCAGCTGCGTGACCTCATAGATATTTTTCCCGCCGACCTTGACCGCCAAAGTCTCCGGCTTCAGCCTGGCCCCATGACACTCACTGCATGGCGTTACCGTCATATAATTTTCATAGGATTCCCGCATCTCATCGGACATGCTTTCCCGATAACGGCGGTTCAAGAGGTTCATTACACCTTCAAAAGTCGTCCGGTGCATCCGATATTCGCCAAACAAATTCGTATAACCGAATTCGATCATCTCTTCGGTTCCGTAGAGGATCTGGTCCTGTACCTTCTTTTTGACGTCAGACCATTTCGTATCCAATGTGTACTTATGCTTTTTCAAAATCGCTTCAATCTGGCACATCGTATACGAACTGGGATTTTTCGAAATCGGCGCAAATACCCCTTCAGCAAAACTCAAAGATTTATCCGGCATGATAAGGTCGATATCAAACTCCGTCGTCCTGCCCAAGCCGCCACAAGCCGGACAAGCACCGAACGGCGAGTTAAACGAAAACATTCGGGGCGCTATCTCCGGCAAACTGATACCGCAATCGATACAGGCAAAATTCTGACTGAACATCAGCAGTTCACCGTCAACAACCTGTACATATACTACGCCCTCTCCGAGCTTCAGAGCTGTCTCCAAAGAATCAGCCAGCCGCTGATTGGTCCCCTCCTGGACAATCAATCTGTCAATAACTACTTCGATCGTATGCTTCTTATTCTTATCCAGCTTGATATCATCACTGATGTCATGAACCTCGCCGTCAACCCGGACCCGGACATAGCCGTCTTTGCGGATATCGTCAAGAACCTTGCGGTGCTCACCCTTCTTACCGCGCACTGCCTGAGCCATTATCAACAGCTTGCTCCGTTCCGGCAACTCCAAAATCTGATCGACCATCTGGTCAACCGTCTGCTGAGTGATCGGCTTGCCGCAATGCGGACAAAACGGCCGGCCGGCTCTGGCAAATAATAAACGCAGATAATCATAAATCTCCGTTACTGTCCCGACCGTTGACCGCGGATTGCGGCTGGTCGTCTTTTGATCGATCGAAATAGCCGGTGACAAACCTTCAATATAGTCAACATCCGGCTTATCCATCTGACCTAAAAACTGCCGGGCATAAGCCGACAGCGATTCCACATACCGCCGCTGCCCCTCGGCATATATCGTATCAAAAGCCAATGACGACTTTCCCGAACCGGACAGGCCGGTAATAACAACCAGCTTGTCACGTGGTATCTCAACATTTATATTTTTCAGATTGTGCTCCCGCGCACCTTTTATTCTGATACAATTATCCATCTTTATCCCTGCTTTTTCTTCGTGCTTTTCGCCGCTTCGCCTTCCAGCTCAAAGATCATATCCCTGAGCTCGGCAGCCCGTTCAAACTCTAACGCCCGTGAAGCATCCTGCATCTCCTTGAGCAGTGATTTCAACAAAGCCTCTTTTTCCTTCTTTGTCAGCTTCTGCTTTTTGCTAACTTTATATTCTGCCGCCTTGGACTCAGCCACTAAAGTTGTCTCAATGAGATTCTTGATCGGCTTTTTGATTGTCTGCGGCGTTATTCCATGCTGTTCATTATATTCATTCTGATACCGGCGGCGGCGTACTGTCTCATCGATTGCCCGTTGCATCGAATCAGTTACCCGGTCAGCGTACATGATAACCTGCCCATTTGCATTACGAGCCGCCCGGCCAATCGTTTGGATCAATGACGTATCCGACCGCAAAAAGCCTTCTTTGTCAGCATCGAGAATTGCCACCAGTGAAACCTCCGGCATATCGAGGCCCTCACGCAAAAGATTGATCCCTACCAGCACATCAAACTCACCGGCCCGTAATCCACGGATCAGTTCCGCCCGCTCAAATGTGGCAATATCCGAATGAAGATAGCGCACCTTTATGCCCATTTCTTTCAGATAATCAGTCAGATTTTCAGCCATCTTCTTTGTCAGCGTCGTAACCAATACCCGTTCATCACGCTTCTGCCGCTCTTTTATCTCACTGATAAGATCATCAATCTGCCCGTTGAGCGGCCGGACATCAATCAGAGGATCCAGCAATCCGGTTGGCCGTATTATCTGCTCGACTACCTGCTGAGCCTTATCCAGCTCAAACTGCGCCGGCGTAGCCGAAATGTAGATTATCTGATTTATCCGTTCCTCAAACTCTTCAAATTTCAATGGCCGGTTGTCAAATGCTGACGGCAACCGAAAGCCGTTGTCAACCAACGATTCCTTGCGGGAACGGTCGCCGGCATACATCGCCCGCACTTGCGGCAGCGTCACGTGGCTCTCGTCCACAAACAGTAGAAAATCTTTCGGGAAAT
>CALCTX010000024.1 GCA_937907035.1 uncultured Selenomonadales bacterium | reverse complement strand
CAGGTAACACATTCTCCTTCGCCGACAACCGCTATTTCTCCGGGGCGGCCGATAACCTCAGCTCCGGGCGTTATGATAACATTTTGCCCAATTATCGCATGATCTACCTTTGCCCCGGCACAGATCAAAGAATGTGGCATGACTACAGCATCCTTTACTCTTGCACCATCATTTATATCAACATCATAAAATATAACCGAATGATCAACTTCCCCATAAATCATCGATCCTTCATCAATGATCGACCGCGAAACTTTGGCCTCGGTTCCGATATAATGTGGTGGCATAAACCGCGTCGCTGAATTGATCCGCCAATCACCATTGAGCTCCAAGTCAGGTTTTTCCTCAAGCAAATCCATATTTGCCTGCCAGAGACTCTCGATTGTCCCAACATCCTTCCAATACCCTTGAAATTCATAAGAAAACAAATTACAACCCGCACTTAACATCTGCGGAATAACATTCTTTCCGAAATCATGCTCTGATGACGGATCTGCCGCATCAGCGATCAAATATTTCCTTAATACATCAACAGAAAAAATATAAATACCCATCGAAGCAAAATTACTCTTCGGGTTTGCCGGTTTCTCTTCAAACTCTGTTATACGCCCCGTTTCGTCGGTATTCATGATGCCAAATCGCGAAGCTTCTTCCCATGGTACCTCGATAACCCCAATCGTCACATCAGCTTTTTTATCCTTATGCTGCTGCAACATAAATGAATAATCCATCGTATAAATATGATCACCGGACAGTATCAGTACATATTCCGGGCTGGCCATCTCAATAAAGTTCAAATTTTGATAAATAGCATCAGCAGTACCTTTATACCAATCAGCGCCTTTTTCTCGGGCATACGGCGGCAAAATAAAAACCCCGCCATCCCGACGATCCAAATCCCAAACGCCACCGGTCCCCAAATAACTGTGCAACTCAAGCGGACGGTACTGTGTCAGGACACCGACCATATTTATCCCGGAATTAGCACAATTACTGAGCGGAAAATCAATTATCCGATACTTTCCACCAAACGGCACTGCCGGTTTTGCCACGTCCTTTGTCAGTACCCCTAACCGGCTCCCTTGTCCCCCGGCCAAAATCATTGCCAAACACGAAACTTTCATCCTGACACCTCACAATTCTTATTCTGACAAAATAATTCTCAGCAAACTATTTTCCTGTCAAAAGATCGTCATCAATAAGGCTCCGGCCAATAACGCCATTGAAAAGCCTTTCATCGCATTAGCCAAAGCGCTGCCAAAACTGCCGGTATATTTTTCGACAACCGGGCTGAGCACAAATGACAAATACGACAAACACAAAAACATCAAAGGGATATCCCTCGTAACAAAGCCATAAACAGTAAATGCTGCTGTCAGCATGCACCCGGAAGATGCTCCTCTGCTTATCAGCCGTTCATTTTTAGGTTTTTCTTCCTCAACTTCGATAACTCTGGCCAAAATTTTTATCCTTTCTTGAATATCTAATACAAAACAGACACTACCCCATATTTTATGTTCGCCTTTACTATCCTGAAATCCTTTTTTTCTCTCCGACTGAATAAAATTTATCTGTCATGCCACCCACACCTTGATTTAATATTTTCACCAAGCATTGAATTGCAGAGAAAATATTTTGCAATTTCCTGAATAAAGATGTTAGAATAAACTTGGAAATCATCTGAACGAATTGCAACGAGGTGACTGATAATGCTAGGCATCGAACGCCGCCGACAGATCATGGACCGGTTAAACACCGAAAAAAAAGTTCATGTTACTGATCTGGCAAAATTCTTTAATGTAACCGAAGAAACCATCCGTCGTGATCTGGAACGCCTCGAGGCTGAAGATCTGTTACATCGCAGTTACGGCGGTGCCGTTCTCAACGAACAAACAACAGGAGCACTTTCCTTTGCCCGCCGGGCCGCAATAAATAACGATGGCAAAAATTCTATCGCTGCTTTGGCTGCAAAACTTATCAGCAACGGAACCAGCCTGATGTTTGATGCCAGCACAACCAGCTTGGCATTGCTGCCACAATTAAAAAACAAAAAATCTCTTACGATCATTACCAACTCTGCCCGGGCAATAGCGGAAAGTCTTGATTTTCCCCATACGATCCTTTCGACCGGCGGAGTCCTGAAACCACATGCGCTTGCTCTTACCGGAGCTTCGACCAGCAAAATGCTCGCCAATTATTTTGTTGACTTCGCATTTATCAGTTGCAAAGGCCTCGCGCTCAAAAAGGGCGTATTAGAATCAAACGAAGAAGAAGGGGCTATTAAACAAATTATGATAAAACAAGCCCGTCAGACCTTCCTTCTTTGTGATCACTCCAAATTCAACGCTCCGGCTTTCTACAAAATCTGCGAAATCAAAAATCTTGCCGGAATAATAACCGATATCTCGCCAGGCCCTGAATGGGAAACATACTGTAAAGAAAACAACATCAAGTTAATGTATTGACCAATTCACAATTTCCCCATAAAAAAACGCCGTCGCATTTGCGACGGCGTTTTTGATATTCATTAGAACTTGAACTGACGAATTGCAAGCTGCTGCTCCTGAGCGAGTTTTGCAAGAGCATCGCTGGCTGCCGCAATTTCCTGCGACGATGCCGACTGCTCTTCAGTTGCAGCCGATACAGACTGCATCTCATTAGCAACTTTATCACCCTGACCGGCGATATCCTGCATCTCACCGGTAATACCATCGGCTTCAGAAGCTACACCGCCAACGGATACCGACATACGATTTGCATTCTCG
>CALCTX010000023.1 GCA_937907035.1 uncultured Selenomonadales bacterium | reverse complement strand
GGCGCGGTTCTTTATAAAAATGCGCCAGGCAGGGCATAATATACTTTTTCTTTTTTTCGATTATCGCTTGCGGTCCAATATATTCAGCCATCTTCTTCACCTACTATTCCAAACTGATCCGTCAAATTGAATTGCGTGATTCCCGGAACCGAAACGTCCCGATACCAAATATACGTGGACTGACTGCCTGCAGAGCAGCCACCTCGTCAGCCGGTACTTTGCCGCCGGCCAGAGCATCGAGAGCCTTTCTGTAGGCCGCTGTCACCTTTGCCGTCAACTGTTCATCATAATCCTGTGCCTCAATACGATATGAAGCTATACCGTTAAACTTCTCCAAATAAGGATATAAGCACAGATCCTTGGCAAAATAAATATGCGTCCGGCCGAACTGATCGATCCGCACCGGATGAACTTCTCCGGCTTTATCCAATAAAGCAAAATGCCGCTCCTTCAATTCCGGATTATCAAGCTGATAATAATGCTCCGCTGACATCGCTAACAGATCAATATCCGAGATCATCGTTTCATAACTGCCATGCACAACCATTTCGACCGGCAGCGAAGACTCTTCGACCAAACTGCGCAACTGCGGGAATGAAAGCTCATACGCGGCGGTTGCCATAACCGCTCCGTTTTCTTTTAAAAATTCAGCTGCTTCCTTATTAAACAGATTAAATGACGTATCCGTCTGAATCGGCAACCCTGTCAATTCCCGAGCCAGCCGCAATGTTCCCAGATTGCTGACCATTATACCATCAGCCTTCCAGTCGGCGACCGTTTTTAAAAAACTCTCCAGTTCCTTAACCTCCCGGCGCATCGTCGTCCGCGGCGTATTTATTACCACGCGGACCTGTTTTTCTTTTGCCAGCGCGATTATCCGTTGATAATCCGACGCTTGCCAGGGCCGGTTCGGCAAAAAGCTTTCGCCGCCAATATAAACGGCATCGGCACCATTTTGAACCGCGGCTTCAGCCGCCGCAACGGTCTGACAGCGTACCGCTAAAATCCGGTGACCGGCATTATCCTTGGCGATTGGCGATTCAGCCCGCAAGATAGCATCATCCTTCAGGCCGGCCTCTTTTACTGCCTCCGAGAAAAATCGCGGTTCCCGCTCGCCGGAAAAGCCAATATCATTCTTCGTTGGCGCACCTAATGCAAATGCCGTCGTAAAATCACGAACCCGATTATTATATAAATCCTGCCATTCGGCTTCAGCAACCGAATAGCCGACCGGATCAGCCAAATATCTGTCTATCGCCCGCCGGTAAGTGGCAACGATCCGCCGGACAAAATCTGCCGGCCGCATCCGCCCCTCAATCTTAAACGAATATACCCCGGCCTGGATCAGTTCGGGAATATTGCGATACATACACATATCCTTGATCGCTAATTTATGTGGGCCCGGACTTGCCCCATCCAGATTCTCACCGGTATTCTCATCAATCAAAACAAACGGCCAGCGACAAGGTTTCAGACACCGGCCCCGATTAGAACTCTGACCGAATAACACGCCCCCGTGAATACATTGTCCGCTTTCCGCAAAACACATATCGCCATGAATAAAATATTCGACCTCGATACCGGTCCGCTCTTTTAATAAGGAAAGTTCTGTTAACGTCATTTCCCGTCCGGCCACGATCCGGGTAATCCCATACTGTTTTAAAAACTCAACCATCGGCTCATTATGAGTATTCATCATGACGGAAGCATGGATCGGCAAAGTGATTTTCAAGTCCCGGATCAATTTGACCACGGCCATATCCTGAACCAGGACCGCATCCGGTTTGATCCGGTCAAGAAACAACAGATATTCCTTCAACTGAGGCAATTCCTCATTACTGATCAAATTATTCAGGGTTACATACAAATTAACCCCATGCTCGTGCGCATAATTAACGGCTTTTTCCAAGGCTGCATCATCAAAATTCGTATCCGTCCGATGCATCCGCATATTAAAATGCTTTCCCCCAAGATAAACCGCATCCGCGCCCGCTTCAACCGCCGCAACCAGAGAATCCCAATTCCCGGCCGGAGCCAATAATTCGGTTATTTTTTTCTGTGCCCCCATAATTAAGCCTCTTTTCTTAACATCTTATTTCAGTATAACAGGCTTCTTTCTATTTCACAATAAATCCGGCCGGATTTTAGCAAAAATCACGGCTAAATTTGCTAAAATCCCTTGCCTGTCCCGGCCATTTCCGAAAAAACATTGCCTTTTTCCGGCAGACAGGGTATTATTGGCTTAATACCTTTCCGGACGAAAATGTTTCACGTGAAACATTTTCGTCGCTAATGTCTGTATTAGTTAAATGTTTCACGTGAAACATTTGAGGAGGAATGCTCATGTCCCTCTATCAATGTCAGCTCACGCAACTTGATTTATCCGAAATAAAACGTTATGCTGGCTTACAAACCAGTGGGTTCTCTGCTGAGCGATTGCAAGCGGCCGCTGATTCCATAATCTTAACCGCTCAACCAAGAGCAACCTGGCAATTATATGCCTATGATTCAGCTACCGCCACCGTCCAAGCAACAAAGCCTTATCATTTGTCGGGACGATCGATCAGCCGGCATTTAGCCGGGGCTGAACAAATCATATTTATCGCCGTCACGATCGGCGAAGCAGCCGAAGCTGCTATTACGCGACAATTTCAACAGGGCGAATACACCGCGGCCGTTTTAATGGATGCGGCCGCCACCACAGCCGTAGAAACTGTCGCCGATCAATTAGAACGAACTTTGCGGGCACAGTTTAATCCGCAGGGTTATAAATTAACCCCGCGCTTTTCTCCCGGCTATGGTGATTGGGCTTTAACCGAACAGCAAACGGTCTTGCCGCTGACCGGTGGAAATGCACTGAGAATAACCTTAACGGAAGCATTTATGTTATTGCCGCGCAAATCGATCACGGCCGTAATCGGTCTGATCCCGAATACCGGATCGCCAGCGAAAAAAACCGTTCCGGCCGACAGCTGCTCAACCTGTCAAAAAACCGATTGTCCGGCCCGGAAGCACCGGGTCCAACCGTAACGGCTGATCAGAACTTAAATTAAATCAACAAATAAACCAACAATATTTATTATAGAAAGGTTGTTACCAAAATGATCGAAATCTTTGATGGTGCTACCGGCACCATGTTGCAAAACGCCGGCCTCAAACCCGGCGAATGTCCGGAATTAGTCAATATCGAACGTCCGGAAATGATCGCTGCCATTCATAAGGCTTATGTCGCTGCAGGGGCAACTATCGTTGAAACCAATACCTTTGGCGCCAGTGCAATAAAATTAGACCATTACGGTCTGGCCGACCGAGTCGTTGAGATCAACACCGCCGCCGTAAAAACAGCCAAAGCCGCGGTCGGCAATAAGGCCAAAGTAGCCGGCTCGATTGGGCCGACCGGACGATTTATCGCTCCTTTAGGCGATCTGGATTTTGAAACAGCCTATACTGCTTTTTATGACCAGGCTAAAGCTCTGGCCGATGCCGGTGCCGATTATCTGCTGATCGAAACCATAATCGATCTCCAAGAAATGCGGGCCGCACTTTTAGCAGCCAAAGAGGCCCGAAAAAACAGCGGCCGTGATCTGCCGATAATCTGCCAATTCTCCTACAGTGAAGATGGCCGGACCGTAACCGGCACCGATCCGAAAACAGCTGCCATTGTCCTTGATTCTCTGGGGGCTGATATTATCGGTATGAACTGCTCTTTAGGACCAGAACAATTGCTGCCAGTCGTGGCCACGATCGCTCAATATACAAACAAACCGATCAGTGTCCAGCCAAACGCCGGAATGCCCCGGCTGGAAAACGGTCAGACAATATTCCCGATGACCCCGGCCGACTTTGCTGCCTGGGCACCAAAATTAGTCGCCGCCGGAGCTACCTATATCGGTGGCTGTTGCGGCACCACTCCGGATCACATCGCAGCTATTGCGGCCGCGATCAAAGATTGCCCGGCCCCGGTACGGACCCCGGTCACCCCTTGCCTGCGACTGGCCAGCCGCAGTCAGACCGTTGAAATCGATAAAGATTTGCCAACCGTACTGATCGGTGAACGGATCAATCCTACCGGCCGGAAAAAATTAGCGGCCGAAATTAAAGACGGTTCGCTGATCAGTGTAAAAAAAGAAGCCTTAGATCAAACCCGGGCCGGAGCCCGAATCCTTGATGTCAATATGGGCGTAGCCGGAATCGATCAGGCTG
>CALCTX010000022.1 GCA_937907035.1 uncultured Selenomonadales bacterium | reverse complement strand
CTATTTGTATTATTTTTTCAACATATTTCATTTTATTATGATTAAATACCAATACTATCATTACAATTATAGCATTTATAGCCGCTAATAAAGTTGCACCAGCAGCTATGTCTTTTGCAAATTTTGCAAGAGGATGGTAAGTTTGGGTAATAAGATCTACAACTGCTTCAATTGCAGTATTAAACATTTCACAAATCAAAACAATTGAAATAGAAAATATAACAAATAAAATTTCAATATAATTTAAGTTTAGCAATAAACAAAAAATACCTGCTATTATTAAACATAATAAATGAAATCTCATGTGTTTTTGAGATCTATATACATGAACTAAACCTTCTACAGCATATTTGAAATTACCTGTAGAATCTTTAAATTTATCTACACCTTTTTTTTTATCCATAAATTTCCCTTTTTAATAAAAAATTAATTTATTTATTAATTGAAGGTCCAAAAAATGAAAATTTACTAAAATTAATTCCAGAAGATGCTGCATTAAATAATGTAAAAATGGAAAAGGATATTTTAGAGGAATCTGTCAAAAGTTTACTCGCATAATATTTCGGAAATGAAAAGACACTATAAAAACATGTGGAGAATTAGGACAATTGCAGATTAGATGATATAGCTTAAAATGATGGCGTTGCATAAGGCGTTTTGGGTAAAGGAAAGGTCAATCTCTGTAGGATTTGATTCAGCACTGATTTTAAAAGATTTTTTATCGATAATAGAAATGGGGTCTAATATTGATATTATCCAATATGATGATAGCTGCATTAAGAAAAGTCATCCCCGACGGTGTCAGGATTCCTGCTTTTATTGTGGTTATTGCGAGTTTTGTTACTTTGGTTGAGCTGCTTCTGAATGCATATTTGCCTTCATTATATGAAGCACTCGGAATATACATTCCTCTAATTGTTGTTAATTGCATCATTTTGGGACGTGCGGAAGCATTTGCTTCAAAAAATTCCGTTATTTCTTCTATGTTTGACGGATTGGGAATGGGTCTTGGCTTTACACTTGGCCTGACATGCATCGGTATTGTCAGAGAGCTGATCGGTGCAGGTACAATATTTGACCTTAAGGTTATGCCTGCTTCATATGAGCCGCTTACGATCTTCATTCTTGCACCCGGAGCATTCTTGGTTCTTGCATTTTTGACGGCTCTTATGAATAAGATAAAGATGTCAAAGGGCAAGGATACCGGTAAAACAGGCAATTGTGATAATCTATGTAAGAATTGCGGCAATTTGTCCTGCAGCGGAAGAGTAAGAGAGGGGGCTGAAGAATAATGATAGGCGAATTGGTAGCTATTGCGATAGGTTCCGCTTTTATAAATAATGTTGTTCTTTCTCAGTTCCTTGGAATCTGTCCTTTTTTGGGAGTTTCAAAGAAGATCAAGACAGCGGCAGGAATGGGTTCTGCAGTTGTGTTTGTTATTACACTTTCATCATTTGTTGCAGGACTTATATATAAATATATCCTGACTCCACTTGATATCACTTATCTTCAGACTATAGTATTTATTCTTGTAATAGCGGCGCTGGTTCAGTTTGTTGAGATGTTCTTAAAGAAGAAAATGCAGAGTCTTTATAAGGCACTTGGCGTTTATCTTCCTTTGATAACAACAAACTGTGCAGTACTTGGTATTGCGCTTACAAATGTTCAGAAGGATTACTCTATCCTTGAAGGCGTTGTCAACGGTTTTGCGACTGCTGTCGGATTCTTGGTAGCAATTGTTATCTTAGCAGGTATTCGTGAGAAGATGGAATATAATGACATCCCCAAACCTTTCCGAGGAATGCCAATTGTTCTTCTGACAGCTTGTCTTATGGCTATAGCATTTTTCGGTTTTTCCGGACTTAAGTAGGAGGGACAAATGAACTATCAGGAAGTATTGCAAAATGCCCGCCCGCAAATCGGCCCCTACTGCAAGGCCTGCCCCGTCTGCAACGGTTTAGGCTGCAAAAACACCATTCCCGGCCCCGGTGCTAAGGGTCTGGGCACCGGCTTTATTCGCAACTACCAGAAGTGGCAGGAAATCCGTGTCAACATGGATACGATTTGCGAAAACAGGCCTGTCGATACCTCCTTTTCCTTCTTCGGTAAAACGCTGGCCGCGCCCATTATGGCCGCACCTGTCGGCGCTATGAAGCTGCATTACGGTGATCTCTATGACGATCTCGGTTATAACGATATTCTGGTATCCGCCTGCCGGAGTGCCGGCATTGCCGCCTTTACCGGTGACGGTACCGATCCCGATGTGATGCGCGGTGCCATTGCCGCCATCGCCAAAGCAGGCGGTTGCGGTATTCCCACCATCAAACCGTGGGATCGCGACACCGTATTTGCCAAGCTGGACAATGCCAAGGTCGCACATCCTTTGGCCATCGCCATGGATATTGACGCCGCCGGTCTCCCCTTCCTCAAAAATCTGACCCCACCCGCCGGCAGCAAGACTGTTGCCGAGCTGCGTGAGATCATCGACTATGCCGAAGTTCCATTTATCGTCAAGGGCATCATGACAGTTGCCGGCGCACGCAAGGCATTGGAGGCCGGTGCAAGTGCCATTGTGGTTTCCAACCACGGTGGTCGCGTGCTGGATGGCTGTCCTGCTACCGCCGAGGTGCTTCCTCAGATCGTAGATGCCGTAGGTGGCCAGATGACCATTTTGGTCGATGGCGGTATTCGCAGCGGTCTGGATGTATTTAAGGCCTTGGCTCTGGGCGCTGACGGCGTACTGATCGGCCGCCCCTTTGTCACCATGGTCTACGGTGGCGGTGCTGATGGCGTGGCAGTTTATACTGAGAAACTCACCGAGGAGCTGCGCGATGTGATGGCCATGTGCGGCGCGCATTCTCTTAGTGAGATCACGCGCGACATGGTATGCCGTCCCTGATTTTCTCTCAAAACGTGAAAAAGACACGGACAATAGTCCGTGTCTTTTATTATATAAAGGAGAGTTGGGGATCACACCACAGCCGGTG
>CALCTX010000021.1 GCA_937907035.1 uncultured Selenomonadales bacterium | reverse complement strand
CTCAATAACCTGCCGCTCCTCCGCACCGACAAACAGCTCCATCATTTTGTCACCGAACATCAAATTGATCACTCCGGCAAAAATGCTGTAAGCACCGGACATCAAAGCACATTTCCTTACGCCGGTCTTGATGCGTTCCACAGCATGGGCCCCGTAATTCTGTGCCGTATAAGCAGCCATCGCCATACCGAATGAGATTATCGGCATCGTAAAGATCATATCCACCTTCTGCGCTGCCGAATAAGCCGCGACCGGAATCGGCCCCAGGCCATTCAAAGCTACCTGAACAATTATCGCGCCCAAGGCAACTATAGCCGTCTGTGATCCCATCGTCAACCCAAGTTTTAAATGATCGGCAATCTCCGGCCATGTTACCCGCCAGTCATCCCCCTTGGCATGAACATCCGGCAACCGCCGCCAAATAAACCACAAACAAGCCATATTACCGGAAAACTGCGCCGCGATCGTCGCCATAGCGGCTCCTGAAACACCCCATTTGAGCCACAACAAAACGATCGGCTCCAAAATGATATTGATGATCAGCGAAAACGCCAACATAACCGTCGGCGTCCGGCTGTCGCCCAAAACGCGGATCAGATTCGTCTGCATCGCAAAAAACACCATCTGCGAAATACCGCCATAGACAACACTGATAAAACTTACCGCATCACCCATGATCTCCGGCGGTGTCTGCATCAGCTGCAAAATCGGCCGACAGGCAAAATAACCACCGATCGACAATACCAATGACAATCCGATACAAATAACCACACAGGTTGCCGTACTGCGCCGGACCATCCGGGCATCCTTGGCCCCAAAATACTGGCCTGTCTTAATCGTTATCCCGGTCGTCGCGCCCATTACAAACCCAATCATCAAAAACATCAACGCTCCGGTACAGCCGACTGCTGCCAAAGCCTCTACTCCAAGGAAACGCCCGACCAATAAAGTATCTACTACCGCATACATCTGCTGAAAAATATTTCCTGCAATAAGCGGCAAAGTAAATAACAAAATAACCTTAGCCGGACTTCCCTTCGTTAAATCCTTCGTCATATTTCCTCACACACCAAAATATTTCATGACCATCGTCCGCAAAAGCTCCTGCAGTACCAAAGCACTGTCATACAGCTTCTCCGGATTTGGCCGGATCTTATTATAATGAAAACTGCCGGTCGGATTAACCTGATAATCAGTCGGATAAGCTGTTACCATCACACCGGACTTTGCAAAACTAAGTACCGACCGGGGCATATGAAATGCACTCGTGACCAATATCGGCTGCCGGAACCCGCGTAATCTGATGATCTCTGCCGAATAACGTGCATTTTGCGTCGTATTCAGACTGCGGTTCTCAACAATAATATCCTTGTCCGGAACTCCCATTCCCACCAAGATCCGCTTGGCAATCTCAGCTTCGGCCCCGCTGTCGGCAAAAACCTGTCCGCCGGACAAAAGGATTGGCGCCTTAAGTTCACGATATAAACGCACCGTAGTCAATAACCGGCTGGCCGCAGCGGAGGTCAGTGTTCCCTGCCCGCTGATATCCTGTGTATCCTTCATCGCCCCGCCGCCCAGCATGATGATCACATCACCGGTCGGCTTCCGTGGCGGTTCATATTGTCCCTCAACCGAACGCAATAAAGGATCAGCCACAACAGCCGTCGACAACAAATAAAATACCAATGTCACTGCCGCCAACGACATGGCCAATTTCCGTTCCCGCGTTTTAAACAAGCGATAAGCTATATAAAATAAAATGATGAAGAAAATTCCCGGTGGCAAGAAAAAACTCGCCCCGAACTTCAATAAATAGATCATGATACTACTCCAAAATATACAGTTCATCTAGAACCTGTCTTCCCTTAACAAGGGAAGGTGGCAGCGAAGCTGACGGATAGGTTCTAAAAATAAATCCTCTGGAAATTACCACACCTGTGTTAAACTACGGATACACGCTCACAAGAACCCACCACCGTGCTTCGCACGGTCCCCCGCCCTTGTTAAGGGCGGACATAAAAAGCAACAATGCCTTAGTCAATCGCCACAAACCTAAGGCAAACAAGAGTGATGCATATGCTAGGCGCACCGGAGCCGGTGCGAGCGAAACGTAGTAAAATCTACGTTGACGAGCAACCGGCACGGAGCAACAACGCAGATGCTTTACTATTGTTTGCCGTCACTATTTGCCAATACAAAATCTGGTAAAAATCTGATCCACAATATCATCTTCTACCGTCTCACCCGTAATCTCTCCCAGCTTCTCCCAGGCCGAGCGCAGATCGATCACCACAAAATCAGGACTCATTCCGTTATCAATACTCTGACTGGCTTCCTGCAAATGCTCGCCGGCCTTGCGCAATAACTCCGCTTCCCGGGCATTATTGACAAAAACCTGTTCACTGCCCCGGACTTCGCCGCCATAAACTTTATTGACAATAATCTCCGTCAAACGATCCAAGCCCTGGCCGGTTGCCGCTGAAATATCAACGATCCGGTCAACAGAAAATTTATTCAAAAATACCGACCGGTCAAAAGCATTCGGCAAATCGCATTTATTGAGTAATATTAAACAATCCCGGCCCCGCAGCAGTTTGATTATTTCCTCATCATCAGCCGTCAGAGGTTGCGATCCATCAAACAGCGCCAACACCAGCGCTGCCTGCTGCACATAAGTCCGAGCTTTGGCTACTCCAAGCTTCTCCACCTCATCATCAGTTGTCCGGATTCCGGCCGTATCGATTATCCGCAACGGCACTCCGCCCAGATTAAGAAATTCCTCAATACTGTCGCGGGTCGTTCCCGGTATATCAGTCACAATTGCCCGCTCTTCCCGCAGCAACGCATTCAACAGACTTGACTTGCCGACATTCGGCCGTCCGACGATTGCTGTCATCAAGCCATCCTGTAAAATTCGCCCGGTATGTGCAGTCTTCAAAAGCTTAGCTGTTTCTGCCTGCAAATCCTTCAGCCGGCCTTGAACCTGATCCAATACTACATCATCGATATCCTCTTCCGGAAAATCAATCGTTGCTTCCAAATGAGCGATCATCTCCAAAATCGGAAGACGCAAAGACTTTATCCGCTCCGAAAACAGTCCCGTCAGATGACCGGCCGCCATATTAAGCGTCGATTCCGTCTTCGCTTCGATAATATCCATAACCGCCTGAGCTTGCGACAGATCCAGCCGCCCGTTCAAAAATGCCCGCTTGGTAAACTCTCCCGGTTCGGCCGGTCTGGCACCGCATTCATAAGTAAGGGCCAATATCTCCCTCAAAACCATACTGCCACCATGACACTGGATCTCTACTACATCCTCTTTAGTATACGAAAACGGCGACCGCATAACCAGGCACAATACTTCATCGATTACTTCGCCGTTGTTGCGGATCACATTGCCGTAAAGAGCCTTATGCGACTGAGCATCTGCCAAATTTTGTCCGTTTTTTGCCCGAAAAACTTTTTCCGCTGTTGCTATCGCTTTCTCACCTGACAAGCGGATTATACCAATCCCACCGATACCGGTTCCGGTAGCGATTGCGCTTATTGTATCACCCTGTTGCATAAATCTTCTCCTCTGTACATTCAGCCACAACAATACTGCCTTTGAAACAAAAAAGAGCTATCTCAAAAAATGAGACAGCCCTTTCACAGTTCTCTCGAAATAAATATGATATTAAACTAACTTAAAATACTGTCTCAGTATTTGTTTTCCCGATTAAATTTCGGTTCAATAACTACCTTGCGGTACGGCTCATCACCGGCACTGTAAGTAGCGATCCCTTCCACTTCCTGCAATGCCATGTGGATTATTTTCCGCTCGTGACGGTTCATCGGCTCGAGCATGATCTTCCGTCCGGTCCGGCGAGCTTTCTCTGCCAGGCGGTTAGCCAAATTGATGAGTGTCTCTTCCCGGCGGGCCCGATAATCTTCAATATCAACGATGATCCGCAGTTTGTTTTCCAAAATACCGCGATTAGCGGCCAAATTAGCCAAATACTGCAAAGCATCAAGTGTCTGACCATGTTTGCCGATGAGAATACCAAGATTTTCACCGCACAGACTGATCTTAACTCCGTTTTCCAGCTGATCAACCTTCATAGTAACTTCCATACCCATCAACCGGAAAATATTAGCCAAAAATTCCTGACCGCGCTGTAACGGATCCACTCCGTCAGCTGAAGTCATTGCAGCTACTGCCGCTGCTGCCGCAACAGTCTTATTGATCTCTTCCGATGCAGACTGATCTTTCAACTGAACCTGGACCTTAGCCGGTTTAGATCCGATACCAAAAAAACCTTTCTTTGGCTCTTCTATTACCGTCATCACAACCATATCTGCCGAAATGCCAAGCTCATCAAGTGCTGCCTGAAAAGCTTCTTCAACTGTTTTTCCCGTTTTTTCTATTACTTCTGCCATCAAAGACAGCCTCCTTATTTTTTCTTCTTATTCTTCTTAGCTGGTTTTTTCTCTTTGAATTCAGCATCTATTACTTTTTCTTTTTTGGCCGGAGCCTTCTTCTCACTGCGGAACATAAACCACTGCTGAGCGATCTGAACAATATTCATCGTAACCCAGTAAAGAACCAGACCGGATGCAAAGCTTAAGCTGATGTAGCCGATAAAAAGCGGCATTGTAAACATCATAACCTTCATCTGAGTAGCTGCTAAACCACTGCCGCTGCCCATATCCTGTGAGGTCTGCTTCTGCTGCCAAAATGTCGTTGCTGCCGATAAAAGCGGCAAAATATAATACGGATCCGGATCAGATAAAGACGGCAACCATAAAAACGTCGGCTCACCCTGATAAGCAAAATCACGCAACGCATAAAACATGCCCATCAAGATCGGCATCTGTGCCAAAAGGGGCAAACATCCGGCTGCCGGATTTACACCCTCAGCCTGATAAAGCTTTGCCATTTCCTGATTGAGCAATTGCGGATTACCGCGATATTTTTCCTGCAATGCCTTCATCTTCGGCTGTAATTCCTGCATAGCCTTCATTGACTTTATCTGCTTTACAGTCAACGGATAGAGGGCCATCTTGATCGAGATAGTCAGCAGGATTATCGCCAAACCATAACTCTGAAAACCGATCGAACCGGTCAAAGTATAGAAAAATGCAACTACACTCTGTAACAGATCAACCAACGGTTTAAAGATATTCCATAAAAAATCCAATATATCACATCCAAAACAAAAATACTATTTTACGGGGTCATAACCACCATCATTAAACGGATGGCAGCGGCAAATACGCTTTATTGCCAGCCAGCCGCCCTTTATGGCACCGTATTTTTCTACAGCAATCATCGCATACTCCGAACAAGTCGGATAAAAACGACAGCAAGGAGGCTTTAACGGAGAAATAAACTTCCGATAAAATTTTATTAATCCTAAAAAAATATACTTCATCATTTTTCCGTTGCCTCTTGCTTAAATAAACCGGCTTTTTTCAATAAATTGACAAAAGCTTTTTCAACAACCGGCTGCTTAACATCGACCGCCGCTTTTCTTCCTACTAATAGAAGCCAGACATCATCAACGATCTTGGACTGCTCCAATCGGTAACTTTCCCGAAGCAGACGCTTGACACGATTACGGATCACCGCATTGCCAAGCTTTTTACCCGCAGCAAAACCGACTTTCTTTTCCTGTTTGCTTTTCAATGGAAAAACATACATAACAAGATATCGGTTAGCAAACGAGCGTCCATTCTGATATACGATCTGAAAATCCCGCTTATTTTTCAAGATACGGCGTTTTGGTAAGCTGAACATACTTTTCTCCACAGTCTGATGACAAAAAAAGTTTTTCGGTCCAAATTCCGAAATAAAAAACCGTCATAGCAAAAATAGGTCACCGCAGTGACCTAAATATTAAGCCGACAGTTTTTTTCTGCCTCTTGCCCGTCTTCTCTTCAAAACAAGGCGGCCACCCTTAGTCTTCATACGCTCACGGAAACCATGAGTAACCTTCTTCCAATGCTTATTCGGCTGATAAGTCTGTTTCATTCCCTGCACCTCCTTCAATGGATCTGATTCCCTAAATTTCAGTCAAAAATCAGTCTTACAAATTGTACGCGAAATTTAACTAATAAAGATTAAAACATAAAGGGAAAACACTGTCAAGCATTTTCCCTTTTCTTATAGCTTCTTTTATTAATATATAAATTAATAAAAACAACTTTAAAATATCCTTTCATTTATTATTTTATCCGAAATTACATTAAAAACGCTGTATATTTGTCCCCGAAAAATTGTTGATAACTTTAACCAATTTTGATAAAATAATGTCAGTTTGCTCAAGAAAAAACAAACACTGAATAAACCATAAAAAAATATATATATAAATTATCCACAATTGTTAATAAAATAGTGGATAAATAAAAATAAGTGCTTAACAAGTGAGGTTTTACAATGGATCAGACAATGTTGAACGCTGTCTGGGAACAGATTCTGGACAATCTTCAAAAATCGGTAGCAGAAGTGGTATGTAAACAATGGATCAGACCACTCTTACCGTTATCTATGAATGAAGACATTTTTGAATTAGGAGCTCCTAATGATTTTCATCGGGAATGGGTTGAATCACGCTATCTCAACATTATAAAAGATTCAGTAGTTGAAGTAACTCAAAAAAATCTTAACATTGTCCTTAAAAATTTAAATCTCAAATCTTCA
>CALCTX010000020.1 GCA_937907035.1 uncultured Selenomonadales bacterium | reverse complement strand
ATTATTTCCGTCAGTCGCATGTTTTAAATAAAGAACTTTGCAAGGATTGTTGGGCGCGTTTCTTCTGCAGTGGCGGTTGTCATGCCAATGCGGATCTTTTCCATGGAGACATCAGAAAACCGTATGAATTAGGGTGCGAACTTCAAAAGAAACGTTTAGAATGTGCTATTATGGTACAAGCAACTATGGCATTAGAGAAATTGCCGGTACCGATTGCCTGATTTTCGGCAGAAAGAGGTGGACAGCTGATGGGTAAGAAATATAAAGAATATAATGATGCGGCAGCATTTGATATTCTGAATGAATACGTGTATATCATTGATATAGAAAACTTCGATATGCTGTTCATGAATAAAATGGCTCAAGAAAGGTTTCATACGACACTGGATGAAATCAGAGGGAAAAAATGTTACGAGATATTGCGTGGTTTTGATGCACCATGTTCTTTTTGCGGTGCACTCGGAATGACGATGGACAATGTCTGTCATTGGATGTCGCATAATAAAGTGCTTAATGAGTATCATCAGGTTCAGGACACTCCTATTATTTACAAAGGCCGCAAAGCCAGAGTGGAAATGTCGATTGATGTTACGGCACAGGTATTGCAGCGGCAAAAGTTAAAAGCAGCTCTTGATACAGAGACGGCAATGCTGGAAGCTATCCGGATATTAAATGATTCGATGGACATCAGCAAAGCGATTGATAAAATGTTAAATTATCTGGGTATGTGTTTTGATGCCAAGCGAACATATATTTATGAATTGCAGGAAGAAAATTTTGTTAATACTTATGAATGGAACAGATATGATTCTGATCTCTCATTTGGTAAAGGTCACTCGTTGCCGGCTGATGAAATAAGGGACAGACTGCAGATATCGGAATCGGATGTCAAGCTGAGAACAGAGCGTAAACCATTGCTGGAAAATTGCGGTATAGATCATTCGTTGCTTGCTCCGTTGAAAATTGAAGGTAAGCTGGCCGGCTTTATAGGTATGGATGATCCTATATTTGAAGAAATAGATACATTGTCGGTCATGATGACAACTTTGGCGTACTTTACGTCGTTGTCTATGGTCGGAGCAAATAATCGCCATTCTTTGGAATTACTCAGTTATACTGATGCGATGACCAGAGTGGCCAATCGTAACGCATTTATCAGAGATGTGCGCCAGTTTAAAGAAAACTTTGCGATTTTGCCAAAAGCCGTAGGAGTAATATATCTTGATCTGAATGAGTTGAAAAAGGTAAATGATCGTGATGGTCATGAGGCAGGAGACCGCCTGATCGTTGCTTTGGCAGATGCCATTTCATTTTTTTTCCGCCGGTCGGAAATTTATCGGGTTGGCGGCGATGAATTTGTTGTTATTGCTGTCGGGATTGGAGAAGACACTTTTGAGGAGCGGATCAATGAGATAAAACGATTTATAGGAAAGAAAACTGGTCTGTCGGTATCTGTCGGCAGCAGTTGGTCTGCCGATGGGACGGAACTGGATAATTTGATTGACAGTGCTGATGAGATCATGTATTCAAAAAAACAAAATTATTACAGTAACCGGGCGGAGAAAAAACAGAATTAAATTAATGCTTGCCGAAACATTTTGTTTTCGGCAATATTTTTTTATCAACGTCAGAATTGCGGTATTCTCAATAAGGTGTAACATTGACAGGACAAAGCTTTTAGTGTACTATATAAAAAGAAAGAGTTATGTTATGAATTATGAAAAATAACACTTTATCAAAATGGGAGGGCAAGAACATGGCAGTAAAAGTAGCGATCAATGCGTTGGGCCGCATAGGAAGGCTTACCTTTCGGCAGATGTTTGGACAGGAGGGATTTGAGATTGTAGCGATCAATGACAAATATCCGGCAGATATGATCGCACATCTTTTAAAATATGACTCCACACAGGGCCGTTATAATCGCGATGTAAAAGGTGATGTTGAGAATAATTGCCTTATTGTTGAAGGGAAAAAGATTCCTATCTTCCATGAGACTGATGCAGTAAATATTCCATGGGGAAAGTATGATGTTGATGTAGTTCTTGACTGCACCGGCGCATACAAGACACAGAAGAAAGCTATGGCGCACATTCAGGCTGGTGCTAAAAAGGTCGTTATTTCCGCACCGGCTGATAATGAGACACCGACAGTAGTTTTTGGTGTAAATCATGAAATCTTAAAAGCTGAAGATAAGATTATTTCGGCAGCTTCCTGTACTACTAATTGCTTGGCACCGATGGTAAAACGCCTTAACGAGCTTTGCCCGGTACAGAATGGTATCATGACGACTATTCATGCTTATACAGGAGATCAGAAGATACTTGATTCTTCACATAAAAAGAGTGATTTCCGCCGGGCCCGTTCAGCAGCACTCTCAATCGTTCCGAATACGACTGGTGCAGCTAAGGCGATCGGATTGGTTATTCCGGAATTGAAAGGAAAACTTATCGGTTCGGCTCAGCGTGTACCGGTACCGACAGGTTCGTCCACTATACTTACGGCAGTAGTAAAGGGAAAAGTTACTGTGGATGAGATCAATGCATATATGAAGAAGACCGCTGATGAGACCTTTGGATATACAGAGGAAGAATTGGTATCAACGGATATCATCGGTACAGAATTCGGCGGATTGTTTGATGCAACTCAGACAATGGTCAATCCGATCAATGACGATCTTACTCAGGTACAGGTTGTGGCTTGGTATGACAATGAAAATGGTTATACAGCACAGATGTGCCGTACAATAAAGTATTTTGCAAAACTCTGATGAATAGCTTTACCAGCTTAATATGAAATTCGCAGGGTCCGGCTCTGATAGGGCCGGGCCTTTTTTCTTGCAATACAATTTATGGGAGGTATTACAATGGCAAAGAAAACAATTGAGGATATCGATGTTAAAGGGAAAAAGGTTTTAGTTCGTGTTGATTATAATGTTCCATTGGATGATAAATTGCAGATTACCAATGACAAACGAGTAAAAGCTACGTTCCCGACAATCAATTATCTGTTGAATCATGGTGCGGCAGTAATTCTTGCCAGTCATCTTGGCAGACCGAAAGGGAAGGTCGTTCCGGAAATGTCACTCCGGCCGGTAGCGGTAAGACTGTCTGAGGAATTTGATAAAGATGTAATTTTCGTCAACGATTGTGTCGGCGAAGAAGTTGAGAAACAGGCTGCACAACTTCAGCCTGGCGATATTATGCTTTTGGAGAATTTGCGTTTCCACCCGGAAGAAGAAAAGAACGATCCGGAATTTGCCAAGAAATTGGCTTCTATAGCAGATATTGCTGTTGATGATGCGTTTGGCTGTGCTCACCGCGGACATGCATCAAATTGCGGAGTGGCACAGTATATTGAAATGGTTTCCGGAATGTTGATGAAAAATGAAGTTGAGTTTATCGGCAAAGCCCTTGAAGAAGCGCAGCATCCGTTTGTAGCTGTAATTGGCGGAGCAAAAGTTTCTGATAAGATCGGGGTTATTGGCAATCTTATGGAGAAAGTTGATACTATTATCATCGGCGGCGGTATGGCTCATACATTCAATGCGGCCAAAGGATTGCCAATCGGCGCATCAATTTGTGAACCGGACAAATATGATCTGGCGCGGGAGCTTCTGAAAAAAGCGGAAGAAAAAGGCGTGCGGTTTGTTTTGCCGGTTGATGCAGTGGTTGCTGATAAGTTTGAAGATAATGCTAATGTCAAAATCGTTGATTGCGATGCAATAGAAGATGGTTGGCAGGGGCTTGATGTCGGGCCGAAAACAGAGGCACTGTTTGTTGATGCCATGAAAGGCGCCAAGACAGTAATCTGGAATGGGCCGATGGGCGTATTTGAATTTGAGAATTTCAAAGTAGGAACTGTAAGAATGGCTCAAATAGTTGCTCAGGCAACTATGGAAGGAGCCGTAAGTATTGTCGGCGGCGGCGATTCGGTAGCAGCTTTGAAGAAGACCGGATTATCAGGCAAGATATCTCATGTGTCTACTGGCGGCGGTGCTACGCTGGAATATTTGGAAGGCAAGGCTATGCCGGGAATTGAGGCATTAGCCGATAAATAAAAAGATTGACTTTCTTTTTCAAGGGAGGGGAAGTTATGCGAAAACCGATAATTGCCGGTAATTGGAAAATGCACAATACGATCAATGAATCGGTAAAATTAATGAGTTCTTTGGCTCCTTTAGTTAAAAGTGTCAAAGATATTGATGTTGTTGTTTGCCCGCCTTTTACGGCATTGGCAGTGCTGACCAGTACTTTTCGCGGTAAGAATATGCAGGTTGGAGCCCAGAATGTTCATTGGGAAGCAAAAGGCGCTTTTACCGGCGAAATTTCGGCAGCAATGCTCAGTGAGATCGGTGTAAAATATGTAATAATCGGACACTCTGAACGGCGTCAGTATTTTGGCGAGACAGATGAAGGTGTAAACAAGCGGGCTAAAGCGGCTTTGGCAGCGGGGATAACGCCGATAATTTGTGTCGGAGAATCGTTGGAAACACGTGAAAAAGGAACTCATCTCCGGTATGTTGCAAAACAGGTTCGCCTGGCAATAGAAGGGCTGCGCCCGGAGCAGGTAGCAAAATGTGTTATCGCCTATGAACCGATTTGGGCGATCGGCACCGGGAAAACTGCTACGGAGGCAGAGGCGGAGGAAGTTTGCGCACATATCAGAAAGACTGTAGCTCGTCTCGTCAGCAAAAGAGCTGCGGATAGAATTCGCATTCAGTATGGTGGCAGTGTCAAACCGGAAACCATAAAAGGATTTATGATGCAACCGGATATTGATGGTGCATTGGTAGGCGGAGCAGCACTTAAAGCAGCTGATTTTGCAAAAATAGTGAAGTTTGAGGTATAGATATAATGGCTACACTGAAAAGAGCGCCGATAGCGCTGATAATTATGGATGGTTGGGGAATTGGCGATGATGCTGATAAAAGCAACGCGGTAAAAGTGGCACCAACACCGAATATTGACAGATTATGGGCTGAAAATCCTCATACACAACTGCGTTGTTCGGGAGAAGCTGTCGGTTTGCCTGACGGGCAGATGGGAAATTCCGAAGTCGGGCATACCAATATCGGTGCCGGAAGAATTGTGTATCAGGAACTTACACGGATCACAAAAGCGATTCGGGACGAGTCATTTTTTGACAATGAAACATTTAATGATGCAATAGCCAAGATAAAAAAAGATGGCGGTGCGTTGCATTTGTTCGGCCTTGTTTCACCGGGGGGTGTGCATAGCCATACAGATCATCTTTATGCGCTTTTGGAACTTGCAAAGCGCAAGGAGGTTTCCCAAGTATATGTTCATGCATTTCTTGACGGACGTGATGTTCCGCCGAAAAGTGCAATGGAATATATAGCGGACTTGGAAAAGAAGATTTCCGAGATTGGTATTGGCTCAATTGCAACGGTTTCCGGAAGATATTACGCGATGGACAGGGATAAGCGTTGGGAACGTATAGAGCAGGCTTATGAAGCGATTGCACATGCCAAAGGGCAGGCGGCACTGTCAGCGGCTTCAGCTGTAGAAAACTCTTATAAAAATGATGTGACAGATGAATTCGTTTTGCCGACAGTCATTTCCGGTTACAATGGAATGAAACCGGCAGACGGAGTGATCTTCTTTAATTTCCGTCCTGACCGGGCACGGGAACTTACACATGTGTTTACGGATGATAAGTTTACAGCGTTTAAGCGGGATGATAATTTACGCCCGGTTTATGTGACGATGACTCAGTACGAGGCGGGGCTGAATGTGTCAGTTGCTTATAAGCCACAGGAGTTGACTAATACTTTAGGTGAGGTTATAGAAAAAGCCGGACTGACACAGTTGAGGATTGCCGAAACTGAGAAATATGCTCATGTGACCTTTTTCTTGAATGGCGGAGCAGAGACTCCATATAAAGCCGAAGACAGGATTCTTGTTCCGTCTCCGAAGGTAGCTACTTATGACCTCAAACCGGAAATGAGTGCGGTTGAAGTTACTGATAAGGTTGTAGAAGCTATTGAATCGGAAAAATATGATTTTATAATCCTTAACTATGCAAATGGAGATATGGTTGGACATACCGGTGTTCAGGCGGCCGCAGAGAAAGCAGTGACTACGGTTGATACCTGTGTCGGGTTTTTTGTTGAGGCGATCAAGAGAGAAAATGGCATAGTTTGTATCACTGCTGACCATGGAAATGCAGAAATGATGCTTGATAAGGAAACGGGTGAGCCGTTTACGGCACACACGACCAATCCGGTGCCGTTTATTGTAGTCAATTCTGATGTCAAAAGTCTGCACGGCGGAGCACTTTGCGACATTGCGCCGACATTGCTGGAATTGGCAGGTATTGAGGTACCGGTTGAGATGACAGGAAAATCACTGATTGATAAATAAAAATAAAGGAGAGGTAAAGTAAATGATCTATTCACAAGAAGTGTCGAACATGACCTGTATAGCCAAAGAGGTAAATCACGGGCCAGCGCCGATCCCGGAAGAAGGCAAGTGGGTTCAGGCAAAAGAAATCAAGGATATCAGCGGCTTGACCCATGGTATTGGTTGGTGTGCTCCGCAGCAAGGCGCTTGTAAATTGACGTTAAATGTTAAGGACGGTATTATTCAGGAAGCACTCGTTGAGGTGTTGGGTTGCTCCGGTATGACGCATTCGGCAGCAATGGCATCGGAAATTCTTCCCGGAAAGACAATTTTGGAAGCATTAAATACAGATCTCGTTTGCGATGCTATCAATACAGCTATGAGAGAGCTTTTCTTGCAGATTGTTTATGGTCGTTCTCAGACGGCCTTTTCTGAAGATGGTTTGCCAATCGGAGCCGGACTTGAGGATCTTGGCAAAGGGCTCAGAAGTCAGATCGGTACGATGTACGGCACGCTTAAAAAAGGTCCGCGTTATCTGGAACTTACAGAAGGTTATGTAACTCGCCTTGCACTTGATAAGGAAGACCGGATTATTGGTTATGAATTTGTCAATCTCGGCAAGATGATGGAAGCCATAAAGAAGGGCGTTGAGCCTAAAGAAGCAATGACTCAGGCAACCGGAAATTATGGCCGTTTCGCTGAAGCAGCCCGCTATGTAGATCCGCGTAAGGAATAACTCAGCAAAGATGTCCTCCACCTTTTCAGGTGGTGGGTACCTTATGGAATGAACAAGCGGTGGGCTATCCCCGCTTCGTTGAAACGCTGACGAAAGAAGAAAATGCTTCGCATTTTCCTGATTCAGGGCGTTATAACTGATAACAGGAGGAAGGAAAAAATGGCATTATTTGAAGGCTATGAACGCCGAATTGATAAATTGAATGAAGCTCTTAAAGGTTTCGGAATAGCTTCTATTGAAGAAGCAAAGAAAATTTGTGATGAAAAAGGTATTGATGTTGCCGGTATCGTAAAAGGAGTACAGCCAATCTGTTTTGAAAATGCTTGCTGGGCGTATACACTTGGCGCGGCAATCGCAATAAAGAAGGGATGTAAAAAGGCAGCTGATGCGGCAGAAGCGATCGGCGAAGGGTTGCAGGCATTTTGCGTGCCTGGTTCTGTTGCCGAGCATCGCAAGGTAGGAGCCGGTCATGGTAATTTGGCAGCAATGCTTTGCCTTTTTAGCCGGTCATGAATCATTTGCTGCTGCTGAAGGTGCGATCGGTATTGCCCGTAAGGCCAATAAGGTCAGAAAAACACCGTTGAAGGTTATTCTTAACGGACTCGGCAAAGATGCGGCACAGATAATTTCCCGTATCAATGGTTTTACTTATGTGAAGACACAATATGATTATGTAAAAGGCGAAGTAAACATTGTCAGTGAGACAAAATACTCTGACGGTGAGCGCAGCACTATTCGTTGCTATGGTTCGGACAGTGTTCAGGAAGGTGTAGCGATCATGCACCTGGAGGATGTAGATATTTCTATCACCGGAAATTCGACCAATCCGACTCGTTTCCAGCATCCGGTAGCTGGCTGCTATAAAAAAGAATGTATTGAAAAGGGCAAAAAATATTTCTCGGTAGCTTCCGGTGGTGGTACCGGCCGTACGCTGCATCCGGATAATATGGCAGCAGGCCCGGCTTCCTACGGTATGACGGATACGATGGGACGTATGCATTCGGATGCACAGTTTGCCGGATCATCGTCTGTGCCGGCACACGTTGAAATGATGGGCCTTATCGGTATGGGCAACAATCCGATGGTTGGAGCAACAGTAGCGGTTGCAGTAGCAGTAGAACAGGCAATGAACTAACTGATAATAAATTTAGAAGAAAAATAACGGTCTGCCATCAATGCGGTGGCAGGCCGTTATTTTGGTACGATCAGGCATTGACATTAAGCATCATTCAATTGATGGCAGAAAGAATAATCTTAAAAAGCTAATGACTTCTTATGGTATTATTGTGTAGGCTGACAACTGCTCAAAAACATAGGAGGGCTTGTCAAATGTTGAAAGCGGGAGGAAATATGTTACGTCTTTTTAGTTTTAGAGGTTGGGAAAGTATAACTGTGGGAATTATATTGTGTAATATCGTTGCAGGTGTTACGGTTGAAGCAGCGGATGCGGAAACTCTTTTGGCAGAGGGAGCTGCGGGAATTGTTGCTGCAGATTATAATAAAGCCTATGAGGCTTATTCTCAGGCGATTGCACAGAATGATAAACTTGCGGTTGCTTTTGTTGGTCGGGCAAAAGCAGCTAAAAGATTGGGAAAATTTGATGAGTGTATTAAGGATTTGGGTATGGCATTGTCGCTTGAGCCTGGTAATGCAGTATATTGGTTTAACAGGGGATGTGTTTATCAGGAATATAACTTTTATGATGAAGCGATTGCTGACTTTCTGAAAGCTTATGAGCTTGAACCACGAGGTTTATATTCATTGATGAATTTGGTAATGACATATCAAAGCACAAAGGATTATGCCAATGCAGTTATTTATGCAGATAAAATGGTGGAGCTTTATGAGAGCAATGATTATGTTTTTGCCGAAGGATTGAATTTCGATAAGGAAACGCAGGCGCTTATGTACGCGTCAGCTGCCAGTGCACATCATCAGCTGCATAGTAAAGAACATAATGAAAAAGCACTTGCTTTATGTGATAAGGCCGTTTTATCAGATGATATGACTACGCACTGGGGATTGTATATGCGATCCTCTGTGTATCTGGCATTGGATGATCCGGAGAAAGCTCTCATTGACTGTAATAAAGCGTTTGAGCTGTGTAAGGAAAAAACTTTTGAGCCGTTTTTATACATTTTGCGAAGCAGTATTTTTCATAAACAAAAAAAGGACCAGGAAGCTCTGCAGGAAATAAACAAGTGCCTGGATGTTTGGAAGGATTATCGTGATGCGTATTTGACAAGGGCAGATATCTATTATGCACTGAATGATTTGGAAAGTGCTAAAGCTGATGGCAGGAAATATCTTGAGCTTGGGGGAAGCAAAGAAAAGATGGCTGATTGGCTGAAGAAAATGCTGGGTATAGGATAATACTTTCAGAAATACAATTAAGGGGCTGTGGAAAAAATGATTACTCATTTTTTCACAGCCCCTTAGTTGTATCTGTAACTTTTTAGCTATATTAAATTATTTTGCTTAAAAATAAAGATCCATGAAATTTCCGATAGCGGAGTATTTATTCATGGCAGTTAATGCGTTGCCGGTATATAAAGCCTGCGAGGTCGTATAGGAAGCACCAGCCATTTCCGTGATCGTGGGGAAAAGCTGGTTCTTTTGCGAATTGGCAACATCAATCTTGGATTGAGTTTTCCCGGAAAGTCCGTAAGCCCCGAGCTGATATTCTACTTTTGCCGGTGTATCAGTCATTGCAGCAGTGAGTTTTTCTGTATCAACTGACAATTTTCCGTTTTCTGCGTTTATATTTATTCCGATAGCTGCAAGGCCGGACGCTCTGGCAGAGTTATCGGAAAACATTGATGATACGTTGCTGAGGCGTTTGCTGAGTCCGGAATAATCGGAGAAAAGGGAAACGGCCTCGTTGTAATCATTTACAAAATTGCTAACATTTTTTAATGCGGCAGCAACATTGTCAGATGTTTCTTTATCATTGGAACCGGTGACATTGAAATTGGTCGCGGCCATTGTGGCAGAGGATTGCTTCAAGTCTGAAATGATCGTCTTATATTCGGTATCAAATGTTTTTGATGCCATATTGTATGAAGACAGTACATCATTTAAAGAAGACTTGTTTTCAGCCAATGAACTGAGAAAATCAGAAGAGGAAGCTCCGCTGTATAGAGAAGAGGTCGATGATTTGGTGTAAGTTGCTGCCGGTGAAGACAGTGACCAAATATCATTAGCGGCTGAAGTTTTATTTGTTTTGCTTGTTCCGGATAACAATTCAGCATAATTTACTGTTGATGAATCGGCAGCCAATCCTTTGGCGGCAATCTGATACATCAATGAAGTGTTACCGGAAATTGCTGACAGAGTAGCCATAAATAACACCTTCCTTGTATTTTTTGGCAAACTGACTATTCGCTCTATATACTATTGAATATAACTCAGTAGATTAAAAAATGCAATGAATTTTCAATATGGTCAGCGTTTTGAAAAATAAGTTTGCCGATTTTTCCCGAAAAAAGTGCGATTGTTTGTAAAAATAAACAGTTTTCTTTTATTCATAATTAAAATTGTAACATTTTTTTTAATTTTTAGAAATTTATTTTTTGGATATTTTACTCTACCAACTATTAAAGTAACTA
>CALCTX010000019.1 GCA_937907035.1 uncultured Selenomonadales bacterium | reverse complement strand
GGCGTTTTTGAATATTCAGGAAGGTTGTCAAAATTTCTGTACATATTGTATTATCCCATATACACGCGGACCGCTTCGATCAAGGCCGCTTGAGTCAGTAAAGCGGGAAACAGCCAAATTGGTGAAGGCAGGATTTAAAGAAATAGTTTTGACAGGAATTCATCTCGGTGCCTATGGGCGAGATCTTGAGGGAAATATAACTTTGGCAGATGCGGCCAGAGAAGTGTTACGCTTTCCGGAAATCAGGCGGCTAAGGCTTGGTTCGTTGGAATCAGTAGAACTGTCACCAGATTTGTTTGAACTTATCCGCAGTGATGAACGCTTTGCAAAGCATTTGCATTTGCCGTTGCAGGCAGGAGCGGAAGAAATATTGCACCGGATGAATCGTCACTATGATAAAGCGGAATTTTTGTCCCTTATTCAAAATGTAGAACGGGAAATACCGGGAGTAGCAATATCGACAGATATCATTGTTGGTTTTCCGGGGGAAACTGAGGCGATGTTTGCTGAAAGCTTGGAATATGTTGCCAAGCTTAATTTCATGCGGATGCACATATTCCCGTATTCGAAGCGGGAAGGAACTCCGGCTGCTGCTATGCCGGATCAGGTTCCGGAAGCAGTGAAGCATGAGCGGGTTAAGAGAATGCAGGAATTAGCGGAAAAAAAGGCGGCAGAATATTTGCGGCAATTTATCGGCAAAACATTAAGTGTGCTTATTGAAACGGAAAACGGCGGTATTTGGGACGGATTGACAGGTAATTATATCCGTGTTTATACGGATGTGGTGGCAAAGCCTGGCGAGTTGGTTTTATTGCGAGCAGCCCGTTTGTATAAAGATGGTATTTGGGGCGAGGCAAAATAGTGATCCGGCTGCAGGAAATTGTTTGCCAATCTTGAATAATATTGATATTATAGGTGTTGAGGGGAGGTGCAGATAATGGCAGAGGATTGCATTTTTTGTAAAATAGCAAATAAGGAAATACCCTCAACGGTTGTTTATGAAGATGACTGCGTTATTGCGTTTAAAGATCTGGAACCGCAAGCCCCTGAGCATGTTTTGGTTATTCCTAAAAAGCACTATGATAGTGTACTTGCTTTGGGCAAAGACGGGAAAGAGGTTGCCGGATATATTGTTGCTGAAGTAGTTCCGCAAATTGCGGAGAAATTGGGCATTGCTAAAGATGGCTTCCGGTTGGTGGCCAATACCGGCGACGCTGGCGGCCAGACGGTAAAACATCTCCATTTCCATGTTTTGGGAGGAAGATCTATGCAATGGCCACCAGGCTGATTGTTTTGTTGACACACTACAGGTGACTGTTGTATAATACTATGGTGTAGTTGTGTGAAAGTACACTCCCAAGAATATTGGAGGGGGGGAAAGATAGATGGCAAACGAAATTAAGGTTGGCAAGAACGAGACAATTGACAGTGCTCTTCGCAGATTTAAACGTACCTGCCAGAAAGCCGGTACTTTGGCTGAGGTTAGAAAACGTGAGCATTATGAGAAGCCGAGTGTTCGCCGCAAGAAGAAGTCAGAGGCAGCACGTAAGCGTAAGTTCCGTGCTTAATTGATCAGTGCGGCAGCCAATGATACTTTCAAGTTTGGAGGCAGAGGAAATGTCGCTTAAGGAACAATTGACTGAAGATATGAAAACCGCCATGAAGGCTAAAGAGGATGGCAAGCAGCGCCTTGGAGTTATCCGGTTGGTGCGTGGTGCTGTTCGTCAGGTAGAGATTGACGGGAAAAAAGAGCTGAATGATGATGATATTATTGCCATCATCAGTAAAGAGGTCAAGCAACGCCGGGATTCTATTGAAGAGTTTAAAAAAGGCGGCCGGGAAGATCTCGTTGCTCAAAATGAAGCGGAAATAGCTATTTTGATGGAATATTTGCCAAAACAACTTTCGGAAACAGAAGTCCGGGAATTGGTTCAGGCAGCTATTGCAGAAAGTGGTGCCGCTACAGCTAAGGAAATGGGCAAGGTAATGAAAGTGCTCATGCCTAAGGTAAAAGGAAAAGCTGATGGCAAGTTGGTAAACAATATTGTCAAAGAGCTTCTTAACGGTTGATATTGACGGGATTGCCGATTTTGGCAGTCCCGTTTTTATGTGTGGAAAAATTCCTGCGGAAGCAGGAATTTTTTTTTGCATAAAGAAATGTATAGATATGTAAATGTAGGAGGGACAGCTATGGAAAAAATCGCTTTTATCGGAACCGGAGTTATGGGGGCTTCAATGGCCGGGCATATTATTGACGCCGGGTATGAATTAACAGTTTATAATCGTACGAAAGATAAAGCTGATTCACTTATAAGGGCAGGGGCAGTTTGGGCTGATA
>CALCTX010000018.1 GCA_937907035.1 uncultured Selenomonadales bacterium | reverse complement strand
AGAACACTGCCGTATTTAACCGATTTGTTGCCGCTGCCGTCGGCAAAGTAATCTGTTAATACCAGCTCATCACTGCTGCAGCTATCGCTTCCGGCGATAATATTGACATTCCCGCTCTTCGCTACAATATTTCCTTTGGAATATATCGTGGAAGCCGGATCACTGGCATGCAGATTGGCAATTATTCCCTTGGGCGCTGTCAAATTGATATCGCCTCTGACTGATTCCAAAGAAGCGGCATTAAGAATATGACCATCAGTTGAAGTGATATTGATATCATCCGCGGCAATAATGTTATAAGTGATATTTTTAAGGTCATTCTTTGCCAATATTGTAATATCAGCCTTCTTATCAGTCCGGTCACTGACAGCAATAAGATTTTGCGTATTATTTACTGAACCATTTTCCGCAATCAGATTTATATTACCGGTACTGATTATTTTACCGTCAAATTTTGTCTCGCCGCCTTCAATTTCTTCAAATTTATCTTCATTGTTTACATTTCCCTGCCGGGAGTGCATATCAATAGTACCGCCAATAACCATGACATCGCCCTTGTTGGTGACATCACTATTGGCTAATTGTTTGACATTGCCGTTTACAGCGTACAGCTTTCCGGTTTGTTCAGCAGTTTTGTCATTAAGTAATTTTCCATAGGAGCCCGCAGCATCTGAATTGTATGTCCATTGGCTGATATCAAAGCTTCCATTGGAGTTTATGCCGGCTATCAAATAAATATTACCGTCTTTAGCTTCTATCCGGCCTGTATTGGTAACATCCTTCCAGGCAGCCATCCATAAGCTGTCGTTGTAAATATCAACCGCTTCGGTTCCGGTAATAGTTATCGCTCCCGCATTGGTGATATTGCCGCCATCAGCCCGGAACATTACTGTATTTCCGGTAATTGAGCTGTCTGGATTGCTGTTGGCAATGTCTCCCTGTCCGGCAAGCAGCACTATATTTCCCGGTGCCGTAATATTGCCGGTGTTGGTAACATCAGTCTTTGCGTTAAGCTTTACATAGCTGCCGGCTTCCAGATTGCCGTTGTTGATAGCAGCGTCAGCAGAAAGCAGCTGAACATCGTCTGCCGCTCTTAAATGAAGCTTATTCGTCAGCCTGCCATTGTCAGCCTGCAGAATTATTGATTTGCCACTGCCAAATGTATAACCGGCTGCATTATTTATCTCCAAATCGCCGGCCTGATTGCTTACGGATATATTGCCATTTGCCATCAGGTCACTGTTCCCGGTAAGTGTCATCTTATTGACCACATCACCATATTCAGTTACCTGAACCGCTCCGCTTGCCGGTGCTGTACCGGATTTTGTCAATGTTACATTAAAGTCCGCCGCATCAGTATTCGTGCTGCCTAAAATAAGGTTATCAGCCGCATAGGAAAGGTTTGCAGCTTTAAGCTTATTTACAGCACTGCCCAAGTCGATACCGCCCGCCGCCGAGCTGACTTCAAGCTCAGCTGTCTGCAAGCTCTGCCCGGTTTGCGCAGAATTATCATAAGCCTGCCTGATAGTCTTTTCTGCCGTCAACGATATTTTTTCTGTTGCCGCGACGGTACCGGATTTAAGGGCTATATCATCAGCAGAGGTAATCATCACCCTTTTGGCTGTAATATCGCTATCAACAGTCAAGGTGTTTTCCGATGCGAGGCTGACATAATCAGCCGCCGTAATATCATTATTGAAATTCAACTCACCATTGGAATATACTGCTGCCTTGTCCAAATTAGTGTTGGCGAAAACTACATTCAATTTTCCGCCGGGAGCTGTATAATCCGGCGCAGTTGTATAGCCTTCAAGATATATGCTCTTGCCTTCGCCGGCTTTGACAGTTACAGTTTGCGTTGCTTTATCGGTATTTTTGACCCGCAGCGCCTTCCTGGTTCCCTTCAGCTTCGGATTGCCGTCTGCATCAAGCTCCGGTTCCTGACCGATATCTCCCCCTGCCGTAATCGTGATATTGTCGCCGCCGGCTTTTATATAGCCGACGATGTTGCCACCCGTTTCCGGATCATTATAGGCGCAGATATTTCCCTTTCCGGTCAAAAGCAAGTCATTATCAGCCGACATACTCTTGATATAGAGGTCATTTGTCCCCAGACTGTCAAGATAGAGATTCCCGCCGGACGAAATTGCCTGCAGCCAGGAGCTCTGGTCATTGCCGGTAAGCTCGAACGCAAATGGCTTTTCACTGGTTCCGATGCTTCCATCGGCACTTATGTACAAGGTTTTTGCCGTTACGGCGGCAAGCCCGCCGGAAACTGTGCTTGTCAGATTGCCAAGACTGGTAAGATATACATCTCCTTTGACATTGATATTGTCAAAGGCAATATCCTTTGAAGCCGCCGTATCATTCGGGTCAATTCGCCCCTGAATATACACATTACCGTTTATCGGAGCGGTTTCATCATTGTAGTTGCCGACAGTCAGCTTGCCGCCATTTTTCAGATGAACCCCGATCGGCAGCTTCTCGTTTATCGTTATATTGGCATTCTTTCCGTCAGCGGTTTTTATCCAGCTGACAGTAGACGCATCGGCTCTTGACAGCTGCTTCAGATAATCAAGGCCTTGTGTCCCATTCTCCAACGACAAG
>CALCTX010000017.1 GCA_937907035.1 uncultured Selenomonadales bacterium | reverse complement strand
CGACAAGGATAAGTGACGGAGCAGTAGCAAAACCGGGCACTAATCCGACGAAAGGAGCAAAAAACAACGACAAAACAAAACAGATTGCAACAACGACCGAGGTAAGCCCGGACCGTCCTCCTTCAGACACACCGGCCGCACTTTCAATATATGACGTAACTGTCGGCGTACCAAAGCAGGCACCGATCATGGTTCCGACTGAATCCACAGTAAATGCTTTATCGAGGCCCTCAATATTGCCTTTCTTGTCAACCATACCGGCTTTTCCGGCAACACCGATGAGAGTTCCCATCGTATCAAAAAGATCGACGATCGTAAACGAGAAAATAATCGCTACAATACCATATTCCCAAGCACCAACTAAATCCATCTGGCCAAAGGTTGCTGACATCGACGGGACAGAGAAGCTCATGATATCCCCCATTCCCTGTGGTGCCCGCGTCACTCCGCAAACCATGCCAAGAACAGTCGTCGCGATAATGCCGATCAAAATCGAACCAGCTACACCACGTGACATAAGAACAGCAGTCAACAACAATCCGGCAATCGAAAGCAAAGTTGTCGTATTGTGCAAATTGCCAAGAGCCAGGAAAGTCGCTTTATCCGGAACGATTATTCCTGCCCCTTTAAGGCCGATAAAGGCAATAAACAAACCGATACCAACACCGATAGCCTGCTTTATATTCAGCGGAACGGCTCCGACCAGCATCTGGCGTAAGCCGGTCATAGTCAAAATAAAGAATACTACACCGGAAACAAATACCGCGCCTAAAGCAGTCTGCCAGGAAAGCTTCAATGTCCCGACTACATAATAAGCAAAAAACGCATTCAATCCCATGCCCGGCGCCAAAGCGACCGGGAAGTTTGCATACGCACCCATCAGCATTGTCGTCAATGCTGTTGACCAGATCGTAGCTGCAATAGCTGCTTCCTTCGGTATTCCGGCATCGGCTAATATTGCCGGATTAACAAAGATAATATACGCAAGCGCAACAAAGGTTGTAAGTCCGGCAATAATTTCCGTACGAACAGTTGACCCTTTCTCCCTCAGATGAAAAAACGCATCGAGTGCTCCTGCATTTTCCTGAGTTGACATAACTTAATCCTCCTAAAAACAAAATACTTTTTTATATTAACTATTTTATAAAAAATATACAAGTATTATTTTCAGCTCCGCATTATCAAATTTATCAAAAATGCTAAAGATATCAGCCACATTTCAAGTCTTATCTCCCCCGCTTTGCCACTCAAAACTTTCATAGCACAATAGCTGACAAAACCAAATGCAAAGCCTGTCGCAACACTGAGTGTCAACGCCATCAGTGTGACAGTCAAAAACACCGGGATCCCTTCGGAATAATCCTTTATCTCTATTTCTTTAAGCCCGCTTAACATCATTGCACCGACAAGAATAAGTGCCGGTGCCGTGGCAAACTTTGGAACGAGTGAAACAATCGGCGTAAAAAACAAAGTACCCAAAAAACAGACTGCCGTAACAACAGCTGTCAATCCGGTTCTGCCACCTGCAGCCACACCGGTTGCACTTTCAACATACGACGTAACCGTCGGCGTACCGAATACCGCCCCGAGCATTGTTCCGACAGAATCAGTAGTAAGTGCCTTATCAAGGTTTTTGACATTGCCATTTTCATCAATCATACCGGCTTTGGCAGTAACACCGACTAATGTGCCAAGTGTTTCAAACAAGTCAACCATTGTAAAACTGAATATTATTGATACCAATCCAAACTCAAACGCACCGGCAATATCCAGTTGTCCAAATGTCCCTGACAGCGATGGGATTTTCAACGAAACAATTTCTCCGACTGAACCGGGCATTGGCACCAGTCCGCATATCGTACCTAAAACTGTTACAGCACCTATACCGCCAAGTATTCCTCCATTATAACCGCGATTTATGCAAGCCGCCATTAACAGGAAGCCAAACAAAGCCATTATAGTAGTGATATCGGAAATATTTCCCAAAGAAACAATAGTAGCAGGGTCGGCTACAATTATCCCGGCATCACGAAAACCAATAAAAGCAATAAACATTCCCATTCCTGCACCCATAGAGCGTTTTAGGCTCACCGGAATTGCCTTGACTATTGCCTGCCTGATGCCGCAGACCGTCAAAATAAGAAATATCGTACCGGAAATGAATACGGCGCCTAATGCCGCCTGCCAGGAAAGCCCCATCTTACCGACTACCGAATAGGCAAAATATACGACCAGTCCCAATCCCGGAGCCAAAGCGACCGGAAAATTAGCATATAATCCCATCAACCCTGTTGCCAACGCTGACGACCAAATTGTCGCAGCAATTGCTGATTCCCTAGGCATGCCAATTTCTGCCATCAAATTACTGTTGACTAAAATAACATACGCCATTGAGATAAATGTCGTCACTCCGCCTAATATCTCAGATTTTATATTGGTGTTGTTTTCTGTTAAATGAAATATCCGGTCCAAAACGCCACCAAGCCCGGCTGCTTTTGCCGATTCTGCATCATCTGGCATATTATCCCTCCGTTACGTTATACTTTTCAACCATCCGCACCGGTTTATATGACTCTTTTGCGGCAATCCCCATATCTTCTTCCCGATTTATATACAAACAGTCTTGCCATTCACGAGCAAAAGCCTGATTTATCGCCGCAAACGCACCCCGAATCTCCGGATCAGCCTTTTCCACATGGATAACCGCCATTTCCGGATTAAACTGTTCCCCAAAAGAAAAAGCAACTATCTGATCACTGATTTTTAATGCTCCGCCTTTCACACCAAAATATTCAAAATCGGAAAATATCTCCCTGATCGCCTCACATTCCCCGATGATCAGCGGATCATCAGGAAATTCAGCATGACGAAGTTTCGTCCATTCGTCAGTCATTTTTTGACAATCGGCTGTTATTTCCTTTGTGATCGGCAGATATTGCGTTTCCGGATAAGTACGCCAAAAACTGTTAAAATGATTTTTCTTTGTATGATATTTTCGTCCGGCCAATTCAATAAGGTCCCGACTGTTATAAACATAATCGTAATTGTCCCGATCAGCAACGATCCTGAAATCTGCCTGTTGCCGGTATATTTCAGCTGCATTCGCATCAACATCGACAACACAAAACGGGCAGGCATTTTTCTGACACCATTGCCGTTGTTTATTTATCGCTGCCGGAATTTTTTCTGCTTCTGTAAACGGTTGCAACAGCTGCGTAACGCCTTGCCATCGGGAAACAATATATAAGACATCATCCTCAACAGCAAAATGTATGTGAAACAACTTGCGCCACATAAACAAATTGATAAATGTAAAATGAGAGTTTTCATAACTCTGTCGCTGAAAATAATCATCAAAAACAGGTTTGTCTTTCTTTTCAAGCGGTTGAAATTCCATATATATCCCTCAGAAAGGCCGGCATTGTCAGCCGGCCTTTCATAAAATGACTTTATTTAAAATATCTTACTCCGGCTTCGAAAATCTGCTGATCCTTAGCCCCTGGCACATTCAGACAGACATTTTGTCCGATACGCTCTGAATGTCCCATTTTCCCAAGAACCCGCCCGTCCGGACTGGTTATACCCTCAACTGCTTCCATCGAACCATTTGGATTGAACGGTATTTCCATAGACGGATTGCCGACAAAATCGACATACTGCGTTGCAATTTGTCCCTTTACCCGCAATTTTGCAATAATTTCCTTATCGGCAACGAACCGGCCTTCACCATGCGAAACTGCAATCGTATGCATATCTCCGACATTAACGTTGTTAAACCATGGCGAAAGATTGGAAACGACCTTAGTCATAACCATGCAGGAAACGTGCCGGCCAATCTGATTATGCGTCAATGTCGGTGAATTTTCTTCCAGGTCACGAATTTCTCCGTATGGTACCAGTCCTAATTTGATAAGAGCCTGGAACCCATTGCAAATGCCAAGCATCAAGCCATCACGCTGGTGCAAAAGTGACATGACCGCATCACTGATCCGCGGATTGCGGAACATAGCGGCAATAAACTTACCGGAACCATCCGGTTCATCACCGCCGGAGAAACCACCCGGGAACATGACAATATTAGCCCGCCGCACGCCTTTTTCAATAGCGGTGATCGTTTCTTCAACCGCTGCCGGCGTAAGATTCCGAATAACTAAGGTTTCTACCTCGCCACCTGCCCGTTCAAACGCCCGGGCTGAATCAAATTCGCAGTTTGTCCCCGGGAATACCGGAATGAATATACGCGGTTTCGGTGCACCGCCTCGCGGCATAATCTTATTACCGGTCATATAAGGCACTGCCGTTGCCGTAGCATTACGGAATTTGGTCTTTACCTTTGTCGGGAATATGTTTTCCAGAGGCTGACAGTATGCTTTTTCTGCCTCAGCCAGACTGATCGCCGCTTTACCGCAAACTATAGAACCGGTGCCTGTTGTTTTTCCTAACTCGTAATAACCGGTACCATGCAAAACATTATCAACTTCCGTAGTTGCGGCAGTTTCAATAACGATCGCACCATAATCGCTCTTAAAAAGATCATCCCGTTGCATAAATGCTGTAAATTTAAAACCAACACCGTTACCAAGACACATCTTAGAAACTGTTGCTGCCACACCGCCATTTCTGACAGTGGCTGCCGCTAAGACTTTATGTTTAGCTGTCAGCTGGCTGACCTTTTCAAAGTTCTGACAAAGTTTGGCAAAAATAGGCAGATCATTGGCATCTTTCGGTGCCGGAATGTAATAGACATTACTCCCCGGATATTTAAATTCCGCCGAAACAGCCCGGTCTACCGGCAATGTATCAACTGCAAAAGCCGCTAAAGTCGGTGGAACAGTAAGATCCATAAATGTTCCGGACATAGAATCTTTGCCACCGATAGCCGGGATCCCCAACTCATGCTGCGCCCACAATGCTCCCAATAACGCACTTAATGGTTTTCCCCATTTCTTTTCGTCTGTACCAAGACTCTCAAAATATTCCTGTAATGTAAGTCTGACTTTATCCGCCTTGCCGCCAAGTGCAACGATCTTAGCTACTGCTTCAACTATTGAATATACTGCCCCATGGAACGGACTCCAGGACATGATATAGGGATTATAACCATAGGCCATAGCCGTAGCGGTATTCGTCTCACCACTCATTACCGGCAATTTGGCAACCATACCCTCTGACGGAGTAAGCTGATTTTTGCCACCAAACGGCATGATAACAGTTCCGGCTCCTATCGTCGAATCAAAGCGTTCAGAAAGACCTTTCTGGCTGCAAACATTGATATCTTTTAAATTCTCCAGCCATGCTTTTTCCAAATTCCTGCCACAAGCAACAATAGCTTCCGGAATCTGCAAGAAATAATTTTTATCGCGATCCGGTGAAGCGATCTTTGCCGTAACATGCTGACGAACTCCATTTGTATCAAGAAAATCCCGGCTGATATTGACGATATCCTTTCCCCGCCATTTCATGATAAGCCGGCGATCTCCGGTAACAACGGCTACAGGTGTTGCCTCAAGGTTCTCAATTCCTGCCCACTGTATAAACTCAGCCATATCACGTTGCGAGAGAACAACTGCCATCCGTTCCTGAGATTCGGAAATAGCCAGTTCCGTTCCATCCAGACCATCATATTTCTTTGGCACCCGGTCAAGGTCAATAACCAGGCCTTCGGTAAGCTCTCCGATTGCTACCGACACACCTCCGGCTCCAAAATCATTACACCGTTTGATCATCTTTGCAACTTTTGGATTGCGGAATAACCGCTGAATCTTACGTTCCGTCGGCGGATTGCCCTTTTGTACTTCGGCACTGCAAGTTGCAAGCGATTCAATGGTGTGTTCCTTAGACGAACCAGTTGCCCCGCCACAGCCATCCCTGCCGGTACGACCACCGACAAGGATAACAATATCTCCCGGTTCCGGGCGTTTCCGGATAACATTTTCTTTCGGTGCTGCAGCAATAACAGCCCCTATCTCCATCCGTTTAGCCATAAATCCATCATGGTAGACCTCCGCAACCTGTCCGGTTGCCAGACCGATCTGATTGCCATAAGAACTATAACCGGCTGCAGCCCCCAATGTAATCTTCTTTTGCGGCAACTTGCCCTCTATAGTGTCTTCAATCGGAGTCCGCGGATCAGCTGCACCGGTAAGGC
>CALCTX010000016.1 GCA_937907035.1 uncultured Selenomonadales bacterium | reverse complement strand
CAGTTTACAGCCGTGAACAGGGTTCGGCTGCGGCACCGACTGCCGGTTTGCATTTTACTAAGGAACAGCTGGCAGAACTAAAAGACATGGGAGTTAATCTTGGCTTTTTGACATTGCATGTTGGTTTGGGGACGTTTCGTCCGGTAAAGGAAGAAAAGATAGAAGATCATGTGATGCATACCGAATATTACTCTATTCCTGAAGAAACCGCCAAACTGGTAAGAGATACTAAAGCTGCCGGACATCGGGTCATCGCTGTCGGAACTACTTCGATCAGAACGCTTGAAGCAGCTGCTGTTGCTAAAAACGAAATTTATGGAAAAAGCGGCAATACGGATATATTTATTTATCCTGGTTATGATTTTAAGATTGTTGATGCGATAATCACGAACTTTCATTTGCCGAAGTCAACGTTGATAATGCTCATAAGTGCTTTTGCCGGTCGGGAATTTGTCCTGAAAGCTTATAAAAAAGCAGTCGATGAGAAGTATCGTTTCTTCAGTTTTGGTGATGCGATGCTGATAACCAATAAACCATGATTTTTTAATCGGATGTTAAAGGGATTGTCATTTGTGACAATCCCTTTTTGAGTGGTTGGAATCGGCAAATTGACAAGTTTTGATAATAAAAGTCAAAAAATCAAAAATAATACTTGATTTTTTGTTTAAAAGGATTTAATATAAGAAATGTGAGTTAGCACTCACGGATAAAGAGTGCTAACAAAAACTGGTAAAATTCTTTATTATTAGGAGGCAGATTGAAAATGATTAAGCCATTGGGCGAGAGAATTGTTATCGAAGTTTGTGAAAGTGACGTTAAGACAGCCAGCGGAATTGTATTGCCGGATACGGCAAAAGAAAAGCCGCAGGAGGGTATTGTTATAGCAGTAGGGTCCGGTAAAGTATTGGAGAGCGGTCAGGTTGCTCCGATGGAAGTTGCTAAAGGCGATAAAGTGTTGTTTGCAAAGTATTCCGGGACTGAAGTTAAATTTGAGGGCAAGAGCTATCTGATCATTCGACAGAATGATATTCTTGCTGTCGTAGAATAACTCAGCAAAGCTGTCACCTACCTTTATAGGTGGCGGGTACCTTATGGAACGAACAAGCGGTGAGCATATCTCCCGCTTCGTTGAAATGCCGACAGATGAAGAAACTTGCTTGTGCAAG
>CALCTX010000015.1 GCA_937907035.1 uncultured Selenomonadales bacterium | reverse complement strand
TTATTCACGACTGTGATGCTATTATTTATTTTCCAATGGATTTGCCATGGTTGGCCGGGCATGTTGTGCGACGGATCGCGCCCAGAGTATTTTTGCCGGTCGAGACGGAATTGTGGCCGAATTTCCTTAAAGCAGCCCGGGAAATGCATATTCCGGTAATGATGGTAAATGGCCGTATTTCCGATAAAAGTGTAAAAACATATCATCATTTGCACAGCTTATTGGATGACATGATCGGCACGGTGACGAAGTTTGCAATGCAGTCGCCAATCGATGCAGATTATATTATGCGACTTGGAGCGGATCCGTCGCTGGTTGTAGTTACAGGTAATACAAAATTTGATCAGACTTATACTGATGTCAGTACCCGTGATAAAAAAGCGTTATTGCGGGAAATGGGATTGGTACATAATCAGGGCATATTCCTCGCCGGCAGTACGCATAAAGGTGAGAACGAATATGTCCTAAAAGCGTTTTCTGAGCTGAGAAAAACTTTGCCACAGGCAAAATTGATCATTGCTCCGCGTGAATTGCTCACGGTTGGCAAGGTGGTTTCACTTTGCAAAGAAGCCGGGTATAAAGTTGCCCGCCGTACAGAGCTCAATGCACACCCATCTGAAGGGCACGATATTGTAGTTCTTGATACAATCGGTGAGCTGGGCAAGGTATACAGTATCGGTACGGTAATCTATGTCGGCGGCAGTCTGATCCCTCATGGCGGGCATAATATCTTGGAGCCGGCTGCACATGGCAAAGCAATAATTGTCGGCTATAATATGTTTAATTTTAAGGATACCCATACGTTATTTACAAAACGAAATGCTTGTATAACGGTTAACAATGTCAATGAGCTTTGTCAGGAGACGGTTCGGCTGTTTTCTGATGTAGAAACCCGTCAGCGGATGGAACAGGAGACATTGGCGATCATCAATGAAAATAAAGGCGCAGCTAAGAAATCGGCACAGATCCTTTATGACCTTTTAGAAGAGGTTGAGACGGCTCGCTTGTCCCGGGGGCTTATTCATACTACAGACAAGGCAGAAAATTTGCAGTCATATTTTTTCCAGTTAGTTCATAGCCGTGAACAGCATGGCTTTTTGATGAATATCCTGATCGCATTTTTATATCTTGGATCATTGTTGTTTGCATTGGGTGTCAATATTAAGTTGTTGGCCTATAAATGTGGATTGTTCAGGAAAACGAAAATCGGCTGTTATGTTATCAGTTTGGGTAACATTACTGTTGGCGGTACCGGTAAGACTCCGACGGCACAGTGCCTGGCTCGTGAAATACGAGAACTGGGGTATAAGGTCGTAATCCTTAACCGTGGATACCGGGCGAAATGGAAGGGCAAGGTCGGAATAGTTTCCGATGGCAAGCAGTTATATATGGATGCGGCAGAAGCTGGCGATGAGGCATTTATGTTGGCCAAGCATTTGCCGGAAGTTCCGGTTTTGATCGGTCCGGAAAGAGCGATTACCGGTGCTTATGCGGTCGAGCACTTTGGAGCTGAGGTTGCTATCCTTGATGATGGATATCAGCATTGGCAGCTTGACCGGGATATGGACATATTGCTTGTTGATGCGGTCAGCGTCTTCGGTAATGGTTATATGTTGCCGCGCGGTACGTTGCGTGAACCGATATCGCATATTGACCGGGCCAGAGTTTGTTTGATGACCAAGGTGGATCAGTC
>CALCTX010000014.1 GCA_937907035.1 uncultured Selenomonadales bacterium | reverse complement strand
AACTACGCCGTCTTTAGCGAGCTGAGCTACTGCATCATATGCCCAGTGATCTGCCGGTACATCCTCAAAAGGATTCGCCGCGGCAAAAGCTGTAGATGTCATCATCATGCCAGTCAGAATTGCCGTTCCTAAAATTTTTTTCATCACTTTTTCCTCCCGCAATAAATTGTCTCTCTTAAGATATAGTTTCTACACACTTTCTTAAGTATAGCACCATATACTATCCCCTTCAACCCTCATATCTCAACAATTTCTTGTAAAAACATTAATTATCCGGTTTATTTGCAGTCTGCTGAATAGTATACAGATTGCAGTACAATCCGCCAATCTTCATAAGTTCTTCATGTGTACCGCTTTCAGCAATCCGTCCATCATCAATGACATAGATTCGGTCAGCCTTTACGACTGATGACAAACGCTGTGCAATAACAAAGGTCGTCCGACCATGCATTATCTTCGCAAGGGACTCCTTTACTGCCTTTTCTGTCTCATTATCAAGAGCCGAAGTTGCCTCATCAAGTATCAATATCCGCGGATCTTTCAAAATTGCCCGCGCAATAGCAATCCGCTGCCGCTGTCCTTCGGACAGATTATGCCCCCGCTCACCAATCTTGGTATCATAACCCGCCTCCAGTTCCATGATAAACTCATGAGCTCCAGCTGCCTTCGCGGCTTCAATAACTTCATCATCAGCAGCATCAAACCGCCCGTAACGGATATTCTCCCAAACCGTTGCAGAGAATAACAAATTTTCCTGCGGTACGATACCTATCTGTGTCCGCAACGATTCAAGCGTGACGTCATTTATATCAACCCCGTCAATCAGAATCTGACCTTCCGTAATATCATAAAAACGTGACAACAAATGAGTTATTGTTGATTTCCCTGATCCGGACGGACCGACAAATGCGATCATTTCCCCCGGCTTTGCCACAAAATCAATATTTTTTAAAACCGGTACACCGGTCTCATAGCAGAAAGTAACACCTTTTACCTCAATATTCCCTTTTATCGGCGGAAGGTCTATTGCTTCCGACCTGTCATCAATCTCTTCCTCAATATCTAAAAACGCAAACACCCGGTCAACTGCCGCCATAGCCTTTTGGACAATACCGTAATAAGAAGTGAGTCTTCTTAACGGAACAATAAAATTAGCGATATATGTAAAAATAAATGCTATCAATGTCCCAATCGTCATATGATCATTGAGCACCTCATACCCGCCGAACCAGGCTATCAACGCCATAGCCACACCGATCAGCACTTCAACTGACGAAACCAGCAGACTTGCATCACATATATTTTTCATTACTGCCCAAAAACTAAGCTCATTCTGCTTACGGAAACACTCTGTCTCATATTGCTCTCGGCAAAATGATTTTATTATCCGGATTCCCGAAATATTTTCCTGTATAAACGCATTAATATCAGCCAGCCGTTCCTGAATAACAGTGCCTGACACCTTGATCCAACGACCGGACAGCATCATTACTCCGCTTATCAACAAAACAGCAAGCAAAATCAGTTTCCAATTGATATATATCAGCAGACATACCGCGCCGATAAGCAGTGCGCTCTTTGACACAAAATCAAAGAGTTGTTCAAAAAGAGCATTTTGTATAGTCGCCACATCGTTAGTTACAGTGCTCATGACGCCACCGATCCGGCACCGGTCATAATAAGACAATGACAACTGCTAAAATTTTCGAAACAGCTCGTCCCGAATAT
>CALCTX010000013.1 GCA_937907035.1 uncultured Selenomonadales bacterium | reverse complement strand
AACAGATAAAAGTGGAGTTTGGGAACAGTCCGGAATTTATGAAGAAGTGCAGAAGAAGTTCCCTTTGGCGAAATGATTTCGGTGTGAACCGGCGGCGAATCTTTTATAAAAAGAAATACCATGGCGCCGGTCACGGCAATTAAGGAAGCGACGACGTAAAAGGCAATTCCGATACCGAAGGTTTCGATTACACAGGTCATAAATGACGGTGCAAAAATGGCGGCAAGTCCGGAGCCGCAGGAGCTGATACTCAGCGGAACGCCGCTTTTTTCGCCAAACCAGTGATTCATTAATAAAGTCAGCGGATACATACTGGCAAATGTATAAGTGCTGCCGAGGATACAAGCGGCCAGACAAATGCAGTAATAGTTGGTCGTCTTGGCCATCAGGACAAAGCTCAGGGCACTGCTTAAGAGTGATATAGCCATCCCGGTGCGCAAACTCAAAAGATTAAAGTATTTAGTTACTGACAGCATAAAGATAAAGGCTGACATGGTACGGATCGAAACTAAAAATGATGTCTGTGTATTGGCAAATCCGTAGTCGTTAATGAAATACGGCAAATAGATAGAAAATGTTGCGGTAGTTAAGCCGATACTGCAAAAGATCACCAAAGTTCCGATGGAAATAATAAGCCATTTACGAAGGCGCGCGTTCATTTTTTACTCCCGAAACACAAGTTGCTTCATTATTATTGTTTTTGTAGGTTTGCGTTTATTGTACATCCGGAAAAATGATTTGTCATGAATATTTTTGGATAAAAGAAAAAGAGGTTGTCACATATTAAAAGAAAATATGTGGCAGCCTCTTTTGGAATTAACAATATTTGGTAATGACTCTTACCAGAGCTCGTTTTTTGAGCGGTTTCGGAATAAGATCGGTCATGCCGAGACGCTGCATTTCCTGACGGGAATTAAGCGTATAATCTGTATCCATAGCGACTATCGGCAAGGACGCGATCCGTTTGTTATTCAGCGAGCGGATCGTTTGAGCTGCTTCATAGCCGTTTATATGCGGCATCCGGATATTCATAAGGATCAGATCATATTGTCCGTTGTTGGCATTGCGTGCTTTTTCGATAGCATCGGCACCGTCAATGGCCGCAGTGACTGTTACGCCCAGTGATTCAAGCAATTCTTGGGCGGTTTTCCGCATAAAGTCATTATCTTCAACAACTAAAACAGAAGCTCGGTTGAGGATATCAGCTTCTTCTTCTGTAGGAACATAGCCGTCGTTTTCTAAAACCGCGGTATCGGTATCGGCTGGTTCAGTTTCATCGGCCGGCTGATCAGGATCAGTTTCCGGTTCCGGTTCCAGGTCGGGATCTGCATCGGCCAGCTCTTCATCTGAATAAGCCTCGTCAGCAGTTTCTTCCTCCGGATATTCATCTTCATCTGTCGGTTGCTCATCGGTTTCCGGTTCATCGGTTTCAGTCTCAGTAACCGCTGACTCATTTAATGCGGCAAGTTCTTCTTCGGTTGGCAAAGGGAAAGAAACGAAGAGAGAAATAGTAGTGCCTTCTTTCGGCGAGCTGTCGACATTTATTTTTGCGTTCATCAGATCGGCAAGTTTTTTAACGATCACTAAGCCAAAGTCATTGTTATTGTCCGGGTCAGCAGAAACTTCAAACAGGTGAGCAACTTCTTCTTCCGTATAACCATGTCCGTTATCGCTGACAGAAAAAATAAAGGATGCAGAGTCAGGAACAGCTGGTTCAACCTGTTGAACAGAGAAACTGACGGTATCTTCAGCAGTTGTGTTTTTAAAAGCGTTATCCATCAGGTTGGACAAGATCTGGCTGAGCCGTTTGGCATCGTGCCGGACTAATCTGTCATTCAGTTCAGGGATATCGATTGCCAGTTCAGTTTGCTTTTCTGCAGCTTGTATTTGCCACATATCGGCAAGTCCGGCCAATTCATCAGGCAGATCGTTTAGTGTTTCATAAAGTGTTAAAGAACCGGTTTCAAGATCGGACATTTCTGAGGCATCTGCAATGAGGCGTGACATAAAATTATTGTAGGAACGAATTTTATTTATGCAGCCGGTTATCGTTTCCGGATCAGCAGCCGGGTCGGACATTTTTTCCAGCAAAGAATTGACGGTCATCAGCGGGCTGCTGAAATCAAAAACAGTTCGCCGGAGGAAAGACAACCTCCGCTGGTCAGCAATGGCTGCTTTATTTTCGGCAGCTTCGATGCGGGCCAGATACTCCTGCTCATGCCGGGCTGCTTCTTCTGCCAGAGCTTTGTTTTCGGCAACCTGTATTTCGCGGAAAGAAAAGATTGACAGCAGAGACAACGCAATGACACAGAGCGGAGAATTTTTGGTAAATACATGGAGCATTACGCAGACAAACGGTAAGATGACAAAGGATGCCAAATGGATCGCTTTTTGTTTGGCAGATGGATCAGTAGCCTTGCTGTTGAATGAAAAAGCGGTACCGGCTGACCATAACAAAGTAGCAAAGATAAAGATGTATTCAACGATCCAGATCGGCCCCGGAGTCAGGTTGTTGAGATTGTCGACGGAGAATATCCAATTGAAAAAGCAGGACGCTGCCACCAATATGTTAGTAATAATATATGGAATAGCAGAAAGAAAGACATATGATTTTACCTGGCCGGCGGCCGGAAACAGACTGTTTTCCGAAAACCGCATCCAGAAATAAAAGGCGGTGTTCAAGGTAAAGTAATAAATAACCGTGACCAGCTTTACCATTGGGGCAGAAGCTATGGTGTTGCCGTTGACATTTACCCAGAGGAAATTGATCAACACGGCAAAGATCGTGCAAATATTAAACCGCAATAACAAATTGCCGCTGTCCGGTTTTTCTGACTGGTAAACTTTTCCGGTAATACAAACGGTCAGGATAAAGCAAACAGCCAGAATTTCTGCATAGAGCAAAATATTTTGTGTATTCATTAATATGTCTCCTTCGGTTTTCAGTCGAGAGAAGCCGCTCCGATAATATAATCAGCAGTACCAACATTGCAGGCGATCGGGACATCGCATACCTGAGCGATACGCAGCAAAGCCTTGACATCAGGATCGTGTGGCTGTGCAGTCAGCGGGTCGGAAAAGAAAATGATGATATCGATTTTGCCTTCGACGACCTGAGCACCAATCTGCAGATCGCCGCCTAACGGGCCGGAGCAATAAGGTTTTACCTCAAGTCCGGTGGCTTCGGAAATGCGGGCGGAAGTGGTTCCGGTTCCGCAAAGTTCGTGTTTGGCGAGAATATCCTTGTGTTTTTTACACCAGTCAATAATTTTCGGTTTCATGTTATCATGGGCGATAAGAGCTATCCGTTTCATTCTATCAGCCTCCAATACTATGTTTAAGTCGAATATATCAAAATTCGCGGCAACAGGCAAGTGCCCATTAGTCCTTGCTTTGATCAGACAAAATAATTTTGTACAATAATTTGTTTTTTTATATAATAATAGAAAGAATAAAAATAGTAAGAGGAGTTGAGGATATGCAGACCTTTAATCATACGATCACTGACAAGCTGGGGATTCATGCCCGGCCGGCCGGATTATTGGTACAAAAGATCAAAGAATATAAGTCGGCAGTAACGATCATGGCAAATGGCAAGAGTACCGTTGTTAAAGGGGTGCTTGGCTTGATGACCTTGGGCGCAAAGCAGGGAACGGAACTTACTGTAACTGTGGAAGGCCCTGATGAAGAAGTTGCTGCGGCCGGATTGAAAGAATTTTTAGCCGCGAAACTGTGAGGTGAAAAAATGCTTCAGTTAAAAGGAACGGCGGTCAGCCAGGGAATTGTCATCGGGCCGGCTTTTTGGCTTAAGCGGACCGGTGGCGAAAAAATCACGGCTCCGACGGAGCGGGAACGGTTAGATATCGGGCTGAAACAGTTGCAAGCTGAACTGGCAGAGGAAATAGAAAAGGTCAGTGCAACTGATGAAGCAACCGGTGAATTGTTGACTATTGAAGCCAATATTCTTGAAGATGAGGAACTGTTAGACAGTATCCGGGATAAGATAGCCAATGACAAACTATCTGCCGAACAGGCAGCTAAGGATTCGGGGGCCGAATGGGCGGCTGTTTTTTCGGCTATGGATGATGAATATATGCAGGCCCGGGCTGCCGATGTGCAAAATGCGATGCGGCGCTTAGCGGCTTTGCTTAGCGGCGAGGGGAAAGTGCTCTCGCCAACTGTACCGGCAATACTTTTGGCTGATGATCTGGCTCCGGCAGAATTGCTGGCTATTGATCGGGAAAAGATATTGGGCATTTGTCTGAGCAATGGCAATGCCACCGGACATACAGCTATTTTGGCCGGTAATTTAGGTTTGCCTATGCTGATAAATCTCGGAGAAGGATTGGCAAATGCAGCGGCTGATGAACTGATGATCTGCGATGCAAAGCAGGGTTTGGCGGTTGTGGCTCCGAATGCAGGCGTTTTGCAAACAGCGCGAGCCGTTTGGGAGAAAGAGATTGCCGGGCAGGAACGCCGGCAGCAGCTTAAGGATTTGCCGGCCCGGACAAAAGATGGCCGGCAAACAGAATTGTGGGCCAATATTGCCGGACCGCAGGATCTGCCGTTGGTTTTGGAAAACGGGAGATGCCTATCAGCTGTCCTACAAGGTGCTGCTGGATGCCTTCAAGAAGGAATTCGGGGAAGGGATGTTTTCGATGTACGATCCTTCCGTCCGCCTGCCTCCGATCTGGGGA
>CALCTX010000012.1 GCA_937907035.1 uncultured Selenomonadales bacterium | reverse complement strand
ATAAAATGGGAGAAGTATGATCTCATTAACTATCCGGTTATGATATTTAACGCTAAAGAAACTAAGATGGTAAAAGATCCGCTCAAAGAAGGCAGTGATTTACTAATGGATTTTTTCTGGGCGGGAATGAATGGGTAAGCGACTTAAAAAATTAATGGTAAATATTCTGTTAAAAGCAGGGTGAACAGATATGAAAAAACATTTTATATGGCTGCTGGCAATATTTTTTGTATTAACATTGATATCTGGAACAGCTGCCGCATATTCTACAAACAAGACAGAAGCACCAAAGGTCAAATGTTATAATGGTGTTTTTGTCGGTTCGGAGGAGAACGGCATTGCTTCTTTCAAAGGGATTCCGTATGCAAAGCCCCCGGTTGGCGAGCTCAGATGGAAAGCGCCTCAAAGTGTTGAGGCAAGTAATGAGACTTTTGATGCGACTAAATTCGGAAAAGCGGCTCTGCAGCCAAAAGCTCATTCCGAACCGGTAAGTATGCATCCCGAAAATATGAGTGAAGATTGCCTGACACTAAATGTTTGGACAACCGGCAAGTCTGATAAGAAGAAACCGGTAATGTTCTGGTTACATGGTGGAGCCTACTCTTTTAGTGGCAGCCGGGAGGCTTTATATGACGGTTCACATATCGTGGCAGCTCATCCGGAAGTTGTCGTTGTTACGATCAACTATCGTCTTGGACCAATCGGTTTCCTTGATCTGTCGGGAGTTAAAGGCGGGGAAAATTTCCCGACATCCGGTTATAATGGAATTCTTGATCAGATTGAGGCACTGAAATGGGTTCAGCAGAATATCGAAGCATTTGGCGGAGATCCTCAAAATGTTACTATTTTTGGAGAATCTGCCGGGGGCGGTTCTGTAAGCTGTTTGCTTGTAGCTAAGGGGACAGAGGGCCTTTTCCGTCGTGTAATTGCTCAAAGCGGGGCTTTAAATTTCAGTTATACACATGAAAACTTTGATAGATATGGTGCAGCAAATGTGCTTTTGGAGAAAGCAAATGCAACATGTATGACTGACCTTATGAAGTTATCAGAAAAGGAACTCTTTGACCTATATCTCGATAAAAGTAACGGTGTATCTCTTTCAGAATTTAATTATGCTCCGCTTCGCGGAGATGACAGTATAATTCCCGCTGATCCATATCAGGCTATGTTAAATGGTGCGGGAAAAGATATCGATTTGATGATTGGCTCAACTACTGACGAATACAGATTTTTTATCTATGATACGCTTAATCCTTCAAAAACAGAGGAGAAAACAACAATATCAGAAAAAACTAAGGAAACATTTTCTGATATTATGCTGGACAGCAGTGTAAACATTCTTCTTAAAATGTGCAGTGAAGTGGAAAAAGCGAACATCGATAAGTTTATGTCAATGCATAAAGATAAAGAAGCATTTTGGCAGAAGATTGAACTTATGAACGAGGTATCTTTCCGTGAACCGGCAATTCAAATGGCAACAAATCATGTAAAAGCCGGCGGTAAGGGAAAGACATATATGTATTATTTCTGCAAGGAAAATACATCATATGACTGGATAGGAGCAAGTCACGGCTGTGAGCTTCCTTATGTTTTCCACAATCTTGAAAAAGAGCAGGTAGCTGATTTTGGTCCTTTCATTCCTGAGCTTGCTGATCAAGTTAATGGGGCATGGGTAAGCTTTGCTGTTTGGGGAAATCCAACATACGGCGGTGTTGAATGGCCTGAGTATTCGCTGGTAAATCGTGAAACCATGTTCTTCAATAATGACGGTACTACTTCTGTTGTAAATGATCCGCTTCCTGAGGAGCGCGAACTTTTGAGCCAAATCTTACACCACTATAAAGGGCTTTGATAACTTTTTGACAGCAAGGAGGTCGGACAGATTTGCTGAAAATTAAATACAAAAAGCTGACGCTTTGTCTGACAGCTTTGCTATGTGCGGTGCAGTTTCATTCAGAAGCTGCACCTGCTTTGGAAATACCCGGTATCAAGATCGATATAGGAGAAAAAGAAAAGCTGGTAGACATAAAGAGGCAGGACGAAGACTTGTCAGAATATGATATGGATCAGATTTTCACCATCTGCAGGATAAAGCTTACCTCGGAAGATATACAC
>CALCTX010000011.1 GCA_937907035.1 uncultured Selenomonadales bacterium | reverse complement strand
CCTTCTTCTGCATCTCATGAAGAAGTGTAACAAGGATACGAGCACCTGATGCTCCAACAGGATGTCCAAGAGCAATTGCACCACCGTTTTCCTGAACCATATCGATCGCCAAAGATAACGCCTTGTCAGAATACTTACTGCCGTCATACGGAACAATGATTTTTTTAAACATATAAAATCCTCCTGTGTATATAATTTTCATTCAAAACGGTTGTTTATTCAATGTTACCCAAGTTTTAAATATTCGTCAATATTTTGTCCGAATATTTTTTGAATATATTGTGAAAAAGAGAAAAGGATATGTTATAAAACTTGACAGGTAATGGTTTGACAGATATAATTAAAAAGTCCAATGGAGAGGTGTCCGAGTGGTCGAAGGTCCTTGACTCGAAATCAAGCGAGGTGTCAAAGCCTCCGTGGGTTCGAATCCCACCCTCTCCGCCATAATCGTCATTATGAGAATCATGGAAACATGGTTCTTTTTTTGTTATGAATATTTGTTATTGTAAATGTCGATGCAAAACAAAATCCGTTAAAGCCGGTAAAATGAGCTTTAACGGATTTTTGTGTATCACATTCGGGAAAATTCTGCTTCCATCGCAATTTCTTTTGGAATTTCATCATTAGGATTCATTTTTCTGATTTTCTGCACTATCAGATCTATATTGTGTACCTTTTGACTTTGTTTAACACTCCAGCGTTCGATCAGAGGCTTAAACTGCGGATTGATCGCCATTGCCATTCGATATTTTTTCGATAATGTACAATAACGATAAAGGATATCACGCGCTATTTTATTGAGCCGTGGCAGGCCATGAGCTTCGTTAAGGATATATTTTTCATACTCGGAAATAAAGACATTCTTATAATCATTACGGGCTTTCTGCAATGCGATTTTGATATGTTCCTTAACTTCGTTGGAAAGATAGCCGTTCTTCTTATAGAACTGCAGATAATTTACATACTCTGACGTCAAAGAACGCTCGGAAATATCAGTATAGCGAACACCTTGTATACGCCGGCACATTTCCCAACGGAACTGTGCACACATACGGACAAACGTCTCATCAATGTCTTCAGAATGGAAGATCGAGATGAGCATATGAGCTGGTGTCGTTCGACGGGCACCCTCTATTTCCTGCCACATCATTCCCCGGGCTCCAAAATTCGGCATCAGCAATATATACGGTTTAACTTCAACATTATAAACAAAGCGCTGAATCTTAAATTCAGGATATTCGACAACTGCTTCACGATAGAAACAACTGAAATCAATCTCCAAAACCTTGTTTAAAGCTTCACTGATACGTTTCGGATCAGCCAGGCATTTATCCATTGCCCGGACAACATCCTGAGCGCTGAACACAGGAACAAAGGTAGAAATCGTACCATTAGTGATTCGGTTAGCTGTTTTAAACATATTATGAATTTCAAATTTAACCATTTCACTGCGGTCATCTTGTATCTCATTTGCATGGTCCTGAGTCATTGTTGCAGTACGGACTGATTCACGGAGGTATTCAAACCAATCGTTATCAAATTCGTTTTTCGATGGTAAAGCCTCGCCTTTATAAATCTTGACGAGCCATTCGTATATCGGCAATATCCGATCTTCCGGATCATTTTCCCAACGAACGGCTAAATTATACAAAGCCTGAGTATTGTTGCTTCCAGCCAGTTCTTCATCAACAAAACCAAACAAGAAGAACATCCGGACCTCAACCGGAATATGATTGTCTTTCATACTTCTGAAAAATGCCGCTTCATAAATATCATAATAATTCTTGGCAATATTCATTCTCAAACGACGCATATCATCATTCAGAGAACGACGGTCAGGCGCATCGATAAAAGTCTTGATATCCTTACGAAATGCATCAGCAATTTCACTTTTAACACCGGAAAAGGAAAGAATAACTTCCAAAGCATCGGTAATGACTGGCGCTTCGGCAGAATTGCCACGATTTTGAGAATCGACTCTTGATTTTACATCATAATAAGCTCTGACAAAATCATCAGTCTTGAGTTTAACTTCTTTGATAAAATACGCCGCATCTTCTAGTGCGGTACGTACATGCTGACCTATTTCAGCAGCTCTCATTACTGTATCAACACAAAAACTGTTATTCAAAGCATAATAATTCTTTTTCAGTTCCTCATGTTGTTCACAAAAAGCCTGAACAGTATTTGCTTCCCAATGATCAACCATACCGGAAGGTTCAGGTGACGTTAATTCTTCAATATATGGGAATTTGGCAGGTTCTTTGTCAAGCTTGACACATAAAAACTTGTAGTCATTATAATTGAACTTCATATCACTGCTGGTAGAGACAGCTTCTTCCTCAATCGCAGCCAGCTTATCCAGCATTGCCTTGACAAAATTCATATTAGCTCCAGCAATAATCGGAGCAATAGTCGGCATTCCTGCAACAGCAGTAGCAATCGTATCTTCGTTGATATAGTCGAATGTTGCCAGAATAGAATCTGCAGTAGCAATATAATCAAATGAATAAATATCTCCCGGATTATAAATAATCCCGGTCATTGCTCCGCTTTCCAAAACAATTTCTCCACAGTTGCCGTCTGACATTGACAACCTGCCGGACAACACGATTTCAATTGAACGAACTTCATCACCCTTTTTATGAAGTACCTGCCCCTGTTTGATTTGAACCTTCTTCATAAAGCGAATACCTCCAATTTGTGCAACAAATCAACGACTAATTTTAAATATATCATCTTTTTTGTTCAATATCTTTTGTATTCACCACCAATTTAATATTTCCTTTAAAATATTAAAAATTAGAACTTTAGGCTCATGATATATATTGAATATTTTCTGTCAAAAAAATACTGTCACACGGGCAAAAATATTATAGCCCGGGGTATTGGCAAGAATCCTCTGTTCATTAAAATCATCATCGCCAACCAATTTGCCCTTAAAAAACTCCAGGTAACCGAGCATATTTTTCGCCAAAGCGACTTCAACACCGATATTTATACCCTTTTCATCGGCCCGGATACTTTCATAAGTTGTAGCTACACACGGAGCATTTCCTAAATGGCGATAAGCGATCCACGCCCCCCAACTGCCTGGCATATCAGGGTCAGCACCACGATAAAACAGCTCTGCATTATAAGCTGTACGTGCTGCATTGGTAACATATTTACTTATATTACTTGATCGGGCATAGGCTGCTTTAAAAACTAATTCCGGAGCTATCTGATAACTTCCTCCGACAGAAAAAATATCATATGATTCACCATTTCCTTTAACTATAGCACTGATAATATTACGGCTTTTGACTCGATGATAACCAATACCCCAAGTTAACCGGTTCCGGTTAGAATAAAGCTCCAATCC
>CALCTX010000010.1 GCA_937907035.1 uncultured Selenomonadales bacterium | reverse complement strand
CTCAATTATCACCCGCTGCAAGACAGGATTTACGCCCGCATGTTCCAAGCCTCTATCTGCCCAGCCTGCCAGCATCTCAGTCCCTGCCAGCATTCCATCTTGCAAAAATGGACCGATCACATTAAATGTCAAATAAAACACTGCCGAAATAATCATCAAAAACATAGGAATAGCTGTATACTTTCCGGTAAATATCCGATCAAGCCGCTGACTTCTCTCATATTCCCGACTTTTCTTCGGCTTAGTTACTGCTGCCGAACAAACCGTGCGTATAAACTTAAATCTCATATCAGCAATTGCTGCACTGCGGTCAAGTCCACGTTCCTCTTCCAATTGCAAAACAATATGCTCTAACATTTCCTTTTCGTTCTGTGTCAGCTTGAGCTGTTCTAAGATAAGCTCATCGCCTTCCAGTAATTTGCTGGCCGCAAAACGAACCGGAATTCCCGCTGCCGCAGCATGATCCTCAATCAAATGAATAACCGCATGCAATGATCGATGCACAGCACCATTATTGTCATGCTCATCGCAAAAATCCTGCCGGGCCGGTCTTTCCTGATAATGCGCAATATGAACTGCATGCTTGACTAGTTCTGTTATCCCTTGATCTTTTGCCGCCGAAATCGGCACAACCGGTACCCCGAGCATTGCTTCCATAACGTTTATATCTACCGAACCGCTATTGGCTGTCACTTCATCCATCATATTAAGTGCAACAACCATTGGCGCACCGATTTCCAAGAGCTGGATCGTCAAATACAAATTTCGCTCAATATTGGTCGCATCGACAATATTTATTATTGCTTTCGGCTTTTCATTTAAGACAAAATTTCGGGAAACGATTTCTTCTTTGCTATATGGCGACATAGAATAAATTCCCGGCAAATCCGTAACTAAAGTATTATTCTGTCCGATAATCGGCCCATCTTTTCTGTCAACTGTAACACCCGGAAAATTGCCAACATGTTGATTAGAGCCTGTCAAACGGTTAAACAAAGTCGTCTTCCCACTGTTCTGATTTCCCACTAAAGCATATGTCAGCAATTCATTAGCAGGTAAAGGATTTTCATGTATTTTGGAATGATACCTTCCGCCTTCCCCAAGACCGGGATGTTCTGATTTTTTAAGCGGAACGTCTTTTTCCAAATTTTCCTGTTCATCTGTGATCTCTTGAACTTCAATCTTCTCTGCTTCTGACAAGCGCAATGTCAACTCATAGCCATGGATCCGCAATTCCATCGGATCCCCCAATGGTGCCAGCTTTACTACCGTTACCCGCTCTCCCGGGATAACTCCCATATCTAAAAAATGCTGCCGCAACATTCCTTCTCCACCGACAGCCAATATCAAAGCACTTTTCCCGACTGCGATATCCCTTAAAGTCATTCCAGCCTCCGATTCTATATATACACAATAAAATTAATTTCCTACTTTATCAATAATTCCTCCACCGAGCAAATAATCGCCATTATAAATAACTGCAGACTGACCAAGCGTTATCGCCCGTTGCGGTACCTCGAAAATGATCCTTGCCCGCTGGTCACCTAAATAAACGATATCTGCCAGAGCAGCTTTTTTACTGTAACGAATTTTCACTTCGGCTCTAAACGGATCCACAGGCAATTTTCCGGAAATAAAGTTTAGATCCTTAATCTCCATTTCAGACGAAAATACCTGTTCCGCTGTACCGACAATAACTTCATTCCGCCCTGCATCAAGTCCGGTAACAAAAAGCGGTTCAGAATACGCTATTCCTAATCCCTTACGTTGACCTACTGTATAAAAAGGCAACCCATTATGTTCGCCAAAATATCGGCCGGTACTGTCTACTATCCTGCCTTTTGTCCCGATATCAGGTCTTCTTTCCAACAAAAATCGCCGATAATCGCCATCCGGAATAAAACAAATATCCTGACTGTCTTTTTTTCCTGCACTTGTCAGCCCTTTTTCCCCGGCCAGCTTCCGAACCTGATGTTTTGTCATCTTGCCTAATGGAAACAGACACCGTTTTAATATTGCCTGATCTAAATGCCACAACATATACGATTGGTCCTTCGCTTCGTCAATTCCCTTCCTCAACTTCATAACATCATCGTCACCGGTTTCACAGCTGACATAGTGACCGGTTGACATAAGATCTGCTCCCAATGCAGCTGCTTCCTGCCAAAAAGCTTTAAATTTCAAATGACGGTTACATTCAACACAAGGATTCGGCGTATGTCCTTGTTCATATTCAATCAAAAAGTAGTCGATAACATTTTTCCGAAATATATCCGTCATATCAAAAATATGATGTTCAATCCCCAAGTCTCCAGCCACAGCTGCCGCTTCCTCCACTACCGGCTGTGAATCAGCAGTGACAAGTATCGTTGCACCAAAAACATCATAGCCTTGCTCTTTTAAGAGCAAGGCTGTAAGAGAACTATCCACACCGCCACTCATAGCAACGGCCACTTTCTTTTTCATGGTCTCATCCCATTTCTGTTCTGTCAAAGTTTACAATGCTTTAAACACCTTGCTGCTTTCTTCTACCTTTTTTAACATCTCAATACTTTTTTCCCGATCGGTTTCCGCTTGTTTTTTCCGTCGTTCCAATAAATCCCGGTCATTCTTTTTTTCTTCATCAGAAATAAGTGTTGCCTTATCCAGCAAAGCTTTTTTATCATTTTGCGCTTTTATGATAATCTCTTGCTTCTGAATTTCCAATCTGGCCCGCTGACTTAATTCTTCATAACCATTTATTTTCCCCTGATTATAGTCATCACTGATCTTTTTAATCTGTGTATTTATCTCTACCACTTTGCGATACATAGCATCTTCAACCTCTGCCAATGCTCCGCCCAATTCATCCCATTGTGCCAGTTTTGCCTGAAACTTCTCTTCCTCTTTCGGATCGATCGGTTTTTTCTCCACAGGAACTTTTTTCTCTGCTGCCGGCATATTTTTCTTGTTTTTTGCCGCTTGTTCCTGTGCAAGTTTTTCCTTTATTTCCTTTTCTTTTTCTGCTTTGTCTGCTATTTCCTGTTCCTTAACTGCTCTTGCTTTCTCCCGCACTTCTATCCTTTTACGTTCTTCTTCAATGATCCGTTTTTCTTCACGTTCCCACTGCAATTTTTCCAGTTTTTCACGAACCTTCTCTTCCTGAGCTATCTGTTCCTTTGCCTGATAATCACCAATAGCTTTATAGGCCAGCCAGGTAACACCTACCGAAAAAAACAACACAAAAATGCCTGCCAGAGCCATAACCTTTGTCCCTTTTTCTTTGACAAGGATCACTGCTCCCGCAAGAAAGATCAGCATCAACGTAAAAATAAACAATCCGCCAAAAACTAACACATTCACGATCATTTCTCCTCTGCCGGATATTCCAACGAATTTTTCTATTAGTTTTATTCGCCAAATATGAACATTTTCCTGCCAAATATTTAATGTCTTTTGTCAGAAAAAGCACTGTCCTCAGCAAATGAGAACAGTGCTTTTAAAATTATCTCAGAAATGTGTATGCTGCCAAATTTGTCAGCTGAGCCAACCCTTCAGGCCAAAGACCAATTCCGATAGTTGTAATAACAGCGATCAACGCTGCTGCCCGAACCATTAAAGATACCTTCACCGGCTCAAGATACCCGGCTTTTTCCTCAACTTCTGAAATATCACGATACATTGCTTTCGTGACCATGAAGTAATAATAAACCGAAATCATTGACATAACAAAGCCGACAAACGCCAGCCACAAATGGCCTTGATCAACTACTGCAGAAAACAAATATATTTTTCCTGCAAAACCGGCTGTTGGGGGAATACCGGCCATAGACAAAAGAGAAACTGTCATCACTGCCGCCAAGAGCGGTGCCGTCTGGGCAAGACCTGTTATGTCACTATGTCCTGTCCCGCCACGTTGCGATTCTACTGTCGATAAAACAGCAAATGCCCCGACATTGGCGAATACATAAAGCATTGCATAAAACATAACAGCTTTCATCCCCGCCGGGCCAGCCGCTACAATTCCGACCATCATATAACCGGCCTGTGCAATAGACGAATACGCTAACATACGTTTTACATCGTCCTGTTTGATCGCCATAACATTGCCGCCGATCATACAAACTGCTGAAAGAACTGCCAGCATCGGCACAAACAGACCGCCAAGAATTGGGAATGCTGCAAATAAGATTCTCATAAACACAGCTATACCCGCAGCCTTTGAGCCCATCGCTAACAATGCAGTAACCGGCGTCGGTGCTCCTTGATAAACATCCGGAGCCCACATGTGAAACGGGATAACTGACAGTTTAAAGAAAAACCCGATCATAACCATTACCGCTCCGGCCATTCCGGCAGCCCGAAGCAAATGCGTATTTCCCCAAATCTCCGCAAAGATCAGAGTTCCGGTTGAACCATAAATCAAACTTATTCCATACAACATTACCGCAGTTGAAACTGCACCAACAATAAGGTACTTCGTTCCTGCTTCGGAGGACAATGCGTCTGTCATCTTCATGCTGACCAAAATATAGAACGAAACCGTCATCAGCTCAAGCCCGACAAAAACGGTCATGAAATCATTTGCCGACGCCAGCACACACATACCAAGCAAAGCCGACAACAACAATGCATAATATTCGCCGCGATATGTCAGCATAGTATCGACATACTCAATAGAAAACAAAACCGTAAAGATTATGCCAACAATAAACAGCTGCTTGAAAAACAGCGCATAATTGTCAACAGTATACAGCCCCGCATAAAATGCCGGACTCTCACAAATATGATATTGACTCAGGGAATACAGCAATACTGCCAACAACCCACAAATTGTCAGGTACCCAAGTTTTGCCCGTGAAGCTTCTTTCGGCATAAGAAGATCACCGATAACCACCACTGCCATTAAGATAACAATAGCTATTTCTGTACTTATTGCAAAGAAATTCACCACGGAACACCCCCTAACACAGTCGGCGCATCTGCAATACGCTCAAATATCGGGGCCAAGGGTTCAACGCCCGAACCTATCAGGCTGAATAAAAGCTGTGGGAACAACCCGAAGCAAATAATAAATGTCCCGAGAATGAGCAACGGGAACATATCCGGCCCCTGCTCATCAGGATATTTATCAAATCTTTCCGACCGCGGTCCAAAAAGAACTTTAGCCAGCATTCTGAGTACATAAAGAGCCGTAAATATAATTCCGGCTATAGCCGCAACCGCAAATACCGGATAAACTCCAATAGTACCCATAAATATCGTAATTTCCGGAACAAAACTGATGAGTCCCGGCAGTCCGACAGATGCCATACCTGCCAGCATAAAGCCGATCGTAACTTTTGGCATCTGATGTGCTAAACCGCAAATTTCCGGTATGCTGCGCAAATGTGTTTTCTCATAAACATACCCTATCTGTGAGAAGAACAGAGCTGACATCATTCCATGCGCAACCATATTTCCGACTGCACCGCTGACACTGACAATATTGAGAGCGGAAAATCCCAGCAAAATATAACCCATGTGGGAAACTGACGAATACCCTATAATGTACTTCAAATCCTTTTGCACCATAGCGATATATGCTGCATAGACAACACTGAGCATTGCGCAAAACGCCAGTACCGGTGACCAGTATTTAGCTCCCAACGGCAATATCATAAAACCGATACGTAAAAGGCCGTACACACCAATCTTTTTTAAGAGGCCGGCATGTATCATCGACACTGCAGTCGGCGCCCCGGCGTGACCATCCGGAGACCAGTTGTGGAACGGACACATAGAAAGCAACGGAGCAAACGCCATAGCCAATAACAAAAAGGCCACTCTTTGGAACTGCTCACTAAATGCCCCCGTCTGTGAGGCCATTATCAAAGCATTCATATCGAAGGTCCGCATACCTTCCGGGAACGCTGTCAGATAAATATATACTATACCGACCAACATAAATCCGGACCCGATCAACAAATAAAGTGTCAGCTTCAATCCGGCGTATTCCTTGGAAACACGCTTTGTAGAACCCCAAATAAGCACCAAAATGTATATTGGAATTATTCCTCCTTCATAGCAAATGAGGAAGAGGAAAATATCCCGTGCTACGAAAGTTCCCATTACCGCAGTAATAAGGAACAGCAATAATATGAAAAATTCTTTGGTTCGTTTTTCGGTATTCCATGACTCATAAATTGCTGACAGACCAATCGCATTGGCCAACAACAGCAACGGCATTGAAATGCCGTCTACCCCGACTGAATACGCTACTCCCAGATCTGTAATCCATGGAATATGCTCCGCAAATTGTATTCCGCCAACCGAAGTATCATAATGGAAAAACATATACAATGTCAAAGCCAGATCGGTCCATAATGCACCGGCTGCCAAGTTTCTGACGTTTCTTCCCTGTTCGCGGGGAATAAAACAGGAAGCTATTGCTGCCAGGAGAGGCAATCCCAATACTGTCGTAATAATTGGAAAGTCCATCAATATGCACCTCCCAACATAACAAACATCTTATAAGCGAAATAAAGGCTATATGCCGTCAACACGATAACTCCGCAAATAAAAACTGCCGCATATGACTGAGCCTGCCCTGTCTGGAAAACACACAGACCATGCCCAAACCAGCCGACCATTTTTGCCGAAGTGTTGACTAAAAAATCGACTACATGAAGATCTATCCAATAACAAACCTTTCCCATGCCATCACAGAAAATATTGCGGATGATTGTATAGATCTCATCAATGTAATATTTGTTAAAACTGAACTTATAAAGCAATCCGGCTTTCTGACTGATCTCATACGCTGACCAGCGATGCGATACATAAATCTGATAAGCCAAAAATATTGCTATCAATGACAGTACCGTTGAAGAACCGGCTATCAGCAGATTGATACCCTCATGTTCCGGAACACCATACCGTACCCATTCGCCAAAGCCGGCAAAATGTCCCCACAAACCGCTGATAACTGCCAAAAATGCCAATACCATCAGCGGAGTCCGCATGAATTTGTCAACCTCATGCGCCGGGCAATCCGGTTTCAGTTCGCCGAGGAAAGCGACAAACAAGAGCCTTGACATATAAAATGCCGTCATAAACGCCGTAACCGCCGCAATAATATATAACGGCAAACTTACTTTCAAAGCGGCTGCCAGTATCTCATCTTTCGAGAAAAATCCGGCAAACGGCGGGAGCCCGGCAATTGCCAATACACCAATCGTCATTGTCGCAAATGTTACCGGCATTTTCTGCCACAATCCGCCCATTTTGAAAATATCGGCTTCATCATGCATAGCATGCATTACCGCACCAGCTCCCAGGAACAACAATGCTTTAAAAAACGCATGTGTCATGAGATGGAACATTGAAGCAGTAAGAGAACCGACACCCAAAGCCAACATCATATAACCGAGCTGGCTGATCGTCGAATAAGCAAGTATCTTCTTTATCGGTCGCTGAGTCATCGCTATTGATGCAGCAAATATCGCAGTAAAACCACCCAGCCAGGCGATAAATGTCATTACCAACGGCAATTCAATAAAGATAAAATATGCTCTGCCGACAAGATATACACCCGCTACAACCATAGTTGCCGCATGAATAAGTGCCGACACCGGAGTCGGACCTTCCATAGCATCAGGCAACCATACATGCAACGGGAACTGACCGGATTTGCCAATTGGTCCGATAAAAAGCAACAATCCGACAACCGACATAAACCCGGTTCCATAAACCCAAATGTATTGAGGAACTAATACTTTAAGTTCCTGAAAATCAAGTGTTCCAAAGGTAATCTGCAATAACAGGATACCCAATAACATCCTCGGTATCGGGATCCACAAGCACCTGGCTATACTTCGGGTTACAAGTAGTGGCAATGTCGGCAGCAATAAGTGCAAAAGATAGGAACACAAGCCAACCAGTTCCCAAAAAGCATACATCTGAACAAAGCTTACCGCGATAACCAGTCCCAGCATCGATGCTTCAAACAAAGAAAGGAACGCAAAGAACCGGCCGCATCCCGGATCATCGTCCATATAACCGACGGAATAAAACTGGACTAACATAGCAACCGTAGTGACAACCATCAGCATCATAACAGTAAGCGGATCGATCAATACCCCCATACTCAGCTTCAACTTGCCAACTTCCATCCAGACCGCCTGTTGAACAAATGGCGTTTCCATTGATATTTTATTAACATATACAGCCCAAGTTACTCCGCAGGAAAGCAAAAAACTCGATATTGCCATAGGAAGCGCAATATACTGTGACAGTCTCTTATCCTTACGTGTTCCCAATCCAATGACAACAAACGCCAATGCCGGCAGAAGTGGGATCAGCCAGGCATGTGTGAGCGCAAATTCACTAAACATCCTTCAAATCCCTCCTATCCTCTCATCCTGTTCAGATCATCGACATTGATCGTCTTCCGGTCATGATATATACGAACCGCCAATGCCAAGCCTATAGCAACTTCGGCTGCAGCTACTGCTATAGCAAAAATTGCCATCAACTGACCGGACAGATCTTTGACCGGCAAATAATGATTAAACGCCAATAAATTGATATTAACCGCATTGAGCATGAGTTCCACACACATCAACACAGAAATGATACCTTTCTTGGTAAATAAACCAAACAATCCTATCGAAAAAATAACTGCTGACAACAACAGGAAATGTTGCAGCCCGACATGGATAATGAGGTTGAAGACATACATTGCGAATTCTATCATGTCTCATCCACCCCTTTCGCCACGATCACTGCTCCGACCAATGCAGCCAAAAGCAATACTGCAACTATCTCAAACGGTAAAACAAACTTTGTCAGCATCAGGTCTGCCAGCCCGCCTGCTGTCTCAGCAAACTGAGTTGGTGCCTGCTCAAACTTCGTAAATAGCGTAACTATCGTCATAACAGCCAGGAAGCCGCCAGAAACAGTCAAAGCAACCAAATGCGGCACCAATCCTCGTGACGGATTTGAATGTGCCATATCACTACGTCTGGTAAACATAATACCCATAACGAGCAATATCGATACGGCTCCGCCATACACCATCAACTGTACTGCCCCCAGATAATCAGCACCGAGGAAAAAATACAAGCAGGAAATCCCGATGAAAGAAAGCGTAAGGCACAATGCACTATGAACCAAATTCCGCCACAATACTACTCCAAAAGCCCCGAGAACCGTAACTCCGGCAATCGCTGAAAAAATAGCGAAATCGATCAATGCCGGAACTTCAAACTGTATTGCTAAATCCATACCGGAATTGATCAGCTTGTGAAGCGGTTGTAAAAGCTCTGCCAAATAATCAAGGCTCATCAGTCTTCACCTCCGCTTTTACCGGCTCAACCGGTTTTGGTGCCGGTGGCTTGATCTCCAATGGTGGATCCTTCAGACATCCATGCTCAAGATCTTCTTTAAACCACGTGGAAATCGCATAATTTTTATCCCAGGAAATTGCATGTACCGGACACCCTTCAATACAAAGATCACAATACAGACAACGCCCCATGTGATGCGTATATTTTTGAATATGCCGCTTTTTATTTTCATCAACGGCCACCTTGAGTTCCAATGCTTTATTCGGACATTGCATAGCGCAGAGCTGACAGCCGATACATTTATAAGTATCAACCAGCAAATGTCCGCCCCGGAAACGTTCGGTCATAGGAAGTTTTTCTTCCGGATAACAGAATGTCGCCTTTTTGCCGGTAAAATGCTGCAAAGTGATCGACATACCAGTTAAAAGTCCTTTACCCCACATCTTCTCTGAACGCCTCCTAACATATAGCTTTCCAGATATACATTCCCACACCGGTAAGCAGAACATTTACCAGCGCAAGTGGCAACAATATCTTCCAGCTAAACGACAGCATCTGATCAATACGAGTACGCGGGAATGTCCACCGGAACCACATAAACAGAAATACCATCGCTCCGACCTTTATCCAAAACCAAATCGGTGCCGGTAAAACCGGACCTGACCATCCACCTAAAAACAGCGTTGTCGTCAAAATGGATGCCGACAATAAATTAGCGTATTCCGCCAAGAAAAACAGTGCCCACCGCATACCGCTGTACTCTGTAAACGGTCCGGCAACAATCTCTGATTCGCCTTCGACCAAATCGAACGGAGTACGGTTAGTCTCAGCGGTAATCGTAATTATATAGATGACAAATGCTATCGGCTGTAAAAATGCAAACCACACGCCAGACCTTTGCGCTTCAACAATTGCGCTCATACGCATCGATCCGGAAAGCATAACTACGCCCAACAATGCAAATGCCATTGGGGCCTCATAGCTAAGCATCTGTGCCACAATACGCATACCGCCGATAAGTGAATACTTATTGTTAGATCCATAGCCACCCATCAAAAACGGCAATACAGCCTGCGCCGAAATTGCCATAACCAAAAATACACCGACATTTACATCAGCCAATACTGCTCCCGCATCAAAAGGAAATAACGCATAAACCAATGCTGATGCCGTAAATAACAACATCGGCGACAATGCCCAGACTACCCGGTCGCCCCCCAACGGAATAATATCTTCCTTACTCATCAGCTTTAAAGTATCTGCCATTGATTGCAAAATACCATGTGGACCGACACGGTTAGGACCAAGGCGTCCCTGCATATAGGCGCAAACCTTTCTTTCTGCAAAAGTAAGCACCATCGCTGCCGTCATAATAACTCCCAAAACTGCACCTATTCCGGCACCGATCATTATCAATCTGACAATTATCTCATTACCGGTAATGCACATGAGAATATCACGTAAGAGGCTGATCGCAGTTCCCACAATGTTTATTTCCATATTTTCACTGCTCCCTTCCTCAACAATCGACAGCGCCCATTATCGGGTCAATGGCCGAAAAAGCAACTACCGAGTCACCAATAAGCATTCCCCGGCACATTGCATCAAGACCTTGCAGATTAACAAACGACGGACGGCGAATATGGATACGATACGGTTTAGGCGTTCCGTCACTGACAATATAAAAACCTAACTCGCCACGAGTTCCCTCAATACGACTATAAATCTCACCTTTCGGTGGCTTAACGACTTTAGGGATTTTCGCCATATAATCGCCTTCCGGCAAACCATCAAGTGCCTGACGGATGATCTTGGCACTCTCACTGATTTCTTTAAACCGGACTTCATAACGATCCCAGTTATCTCCTGTTTTTCCGACCGGAACATCAAAATCAAGTTCCGGATAAATACTGTATCCATCAACTTTACGAATATCATACGCCAAACCGGTCGCCCTGATATTCGGGCCGCTCATACCGAAACGTTCGGCCTGCTCAGCCGTAAGGACCGATGTTCCATGCAACCGACGGCAAAAGATTTCATTTCCGGTCAGCAGATTAGCATACTCCTCTGTCATTTTAGGAAGTGCGTCAAGAAAATCATATGCCCCTTTGACAAACTCCGGCTGAACATCAGCTGCTACACCGCCAATACGAATATAATGGAACGTCATCCGTGCGCCGCAAACTAAATTAAACAAATCCAAAATCCGTTCCCGGTCACGAAATGTATATAACATACCTGTACTTGCACCAAGATCATTAGCTAACGACCCAATAAACACCATATGACTGGCTATACGATTCAATTCTCCTACAATTACCCGGATATATTCAGCCCGGCGTGGAACTTCAATTCCCGCTAACTCTTCTACTGCATGACAATAAGCCCAATTATTGGTCATCCCTGAAACATAATCCAAACGGTCAGTATATGGAACCCCCTGTACATAAGTACGTGATTCCAACAGCTTTTCTATGCCCCGATGCAAATAACCAAGATATGGCGTCGCCTTTAATATTCTCTCTCCATCAAGCTCAAGCTGCACCTGCAAAACGCCATGTGTACTCGGATGCTGAGGGCCCATATTTAAAACATATTTTTCTGTCTGCGGCATTTCAGCATCCCCCGTTTCTCTTAACCCGCTGCACAAACGGCTTATGCTTTTGCACATAATCCTTTCGAAGCGGATGTCCTTCAAAATCATCCGCCAAAAGAATTCGCCGTTTATCAGGATGACCCTCAAAATCTATGCCCATGAGATCATAGATCTCACGTTCTTCAAACTCAGCACTGGGATATACTTTTGTTACCGACGGAACTATCGGATCATCATGATCTAATTTAACCTTTACCGTCAGCCAATGATCATTCCGTACTGAATAAAAGGTATAGACCATTTCAAAATAAGTCTTCCAGTCTACACTTGTAACATTCGGCAAGCGGTTAAAGTCAAGCCTTTCATCAGCCTGCAACAAACGCAGAAGCTCAATTAAGTTTTCTTTCTCCACATATAATACAGGGTAAGGCGCTTCCAAATCCCTTGTTGTCCCGACTATACGGTCAGTAAGCATTATCAGCAGCGAATTATCAGGATACTTTCTCATTTTCCTGCCTCCTTCGCCTGCAGATCATAACCTTTATCCCTGGCCTGCTCTGCCCGATGCTCAGGGTGCCGGATAAGTTCCTGCAACTTTAACATACCGTCTATTAAAGCCTCCGGCCTTGGCGGACATCCCGGAATATATACATCAACAGGCAAAACCTCATCAATTCCCGGAACAACCGAATATGAATCCGCAAATGGCCCGCCGGCAATAGCACAGCTTCCCATAGCGATAACATACTTTGGCTCCGGCATCTCCTCATATAATCTTATAAGCGGCGGTGTCATTTTCCAGGTCAGCGTTCCCGCAACGATCAACAAATCAGCTTGCCGCGGACAAGCCCGAAAAACCTCATACCCAAAACGGGCCAGATCAAACCTGGCTGCTGCTGTACTCATCATTTCAATCGCACAACAGGCAAGCCCTGAAGAAAGTGGCCATATTGAATTACTGCGTCCCCATTTAAACAGCGCATCGACACTGGTAACTATTACATTGTTTCTCAGTGCCGGCGGAACCAAATCTGTTACTTCCACGACAATGCCCCTTTCTTCCAAGCATATCCCAATCCAACAGCCAATATCCCGACAAAAATAAACATCTCTATCAAGGCAAAAAGTCCAAATTGCCCAAACCGGATCGCCCATGGATACAGGAAAACAGTTTCTATATCAAAAAGCAAAAAGACCAACGCATACAAGAAATAACCGGCCCGATATTGAACATAAGTCTTTCCGACCGTATCAACACCACATTCATAAGGAATACGTTTCTCCTTGGTCGGTTGGCGAGGCTGCAATAAAAATGCCGGTATCAAAGCCCCAATCGGAAAAACCAACGTCACAAGGAAAAAAATCCCCAAACCAGTAAATTCTCCCATAAAAATCTCCTTCCTAAAAAAAGCAACTGCTTTCGCAGTTGTTTTTTTAAACAAAACTACCTGCTAATCATAAATATTTATTATTTCATAAATAAAATACGAAAAACTATCTATAGTTTATGAATAAACTTAACACTTGTCAATCGATATTTCGCAAAACAATCATGTTTTGTAACAAAATATAAAATGCTGTATACAAAAGACAATAATTTCGAGAGTTATGTCGCTGATGATTTACCATATTTATAATTCGTCAAAGATTCATTATTTCCTTCTATTAAAAAGTCCGGTAAATAAAAAAACGGGAGCAGTCTGCTCCCGAAATATCCATATCGTATACCACCACTTATTCTTCCATATTGCTCCGGCGACGAGTTATTGATGTCAAGCCGCGATAGATAGTAGAAAGATCAATATCATTTCCTCTGGTTTCCATATATTTTTCCAACTTGCGCTTTACACGCTGCAAAGCATTATCTATCGATTTTACATGTCGATGAAGATCAACGGCGATTTCCTGATAGGAACGCCCATCAAGATAATACATGAGCACTTTCCATTCCAAATCACTGAGAAATTCTTCCATCTTCGTTTCAATATCAACAAACTCTTCCCGACTGATTATCAAAGCTTCCGGGTCAGTAATCTTCGCTCCGGACAAAATATCTAACAGCGTCCGGTCAGAATCCTCATCATAAATCGGTTTGTTGAGGGACACATAGGAATTGAGCGGAATATGCTTCTGCCGGGTCGCTGTTTTAATAGCTGTTATGATCTGGCGAGTAACACATAACTCTGCAAAAGCTCTGAACGAAGACAGCTTATCATTGCGAAAATCACGAATTGCCTTATACAGACCGATCATTCCTTCTTGAATGATATCTTCCCGATCCGCACCGATCAAAAAATATGACCGTGCTTTAGCACGAACAAAATTGCGATACTTGGCAATAAGATAATCCAACGCCACACTGTCACATGTGTCCTTAATTCTCAGGATAATTTCCTCGTCAGTATAATTGTCGAATTCACTGGCAACAACGTTTGTGTTTTCAAGTGTTGCTTCTGTTTCCATGAACCGTTCCCCCAAATTTGACATGGTGAGATTTATACTAAAAACTTCCCAAATACCCTTCACACATTGATTATAACGTAAAAAATCTTTATCCGTCAAGGTTTATAAGACTTTTTCGCTTAAAAATGCTGATTTTTTCTTATTTTATCAAGCTTTTCCGCAATATCAGCTGTCAATCGGCTGCCAACATCATTGCGCAATAAGGGTTGTGTCCTTTTCTCAACATATCTTTCCCGCATTTTTTCCTTTGAACGATAAACCATCCGCCGAAATTCCCGTGAAGGCAACCGGTATGCTCCAACCCCTAAAATAACTGTCTGTTCAGCACCATCAGACGTTACAACATGTACTTCATAATCCCGCCGCACCCATTCATATGCCAGCCTCTCAATATAGCTGTCAGCAGTCTCTCCCTGATCAGTATATATTATCGTAAAATGCGGATTGATCTTTTCCTCATGCGCTTCATCTGTAGTAAACAAAGCATCAAATACGATCGTAATATCATAATGCTCGTAAGCCCCGTACTCCAACATTATATCGATCAGGCGGTCACGGGCATTCTTCAGTTCACCGGCAAGTTCCGCAAGCTCCGGCCAGGAATGTATTATATTGTAGCCGTCTAATATAAAATGCTCACGTTTCCTTTTCACCCCGGTTGTCCGACCTTTCTTAACGTTTTATCTGTTTGCTGTCCGTCGCTGCCGGAAAGCTTCATACATTAAAATTGATCCTGCTACTGAAGCATTAAGCGAATTTATCCGCCCAATCATTGGCAAACGAACCACAAAATCACAATTTGCTTTTGTCAGTCGTGAAACGCCATGTCCTTCACCACCGACCACCAAAACCAAAGGTCCTGTCATATTTGATTCCGAATAATCCACCGTGCCATCCATATCGGCACCAACTACCCAAAAGCCTTGTTCTTTAAGTTTTTTCAACGTCTGAACAATATTGCCGATTCTGGCTACAGGAACATATTCGACTGCTCCGGCTGATGTTTTTGCAACTGTAGCCGAAAGCGGGCAGCTACGATGCTTGGGAATAAGTACGCCATCGACTCCCACTGCATCTGCAGTCCTGAGTAACGCCCCCAAATTATGCGGATCCTCCAGTTCATCAAGCAATAATAAAAACGGATCATGTTTTTTTTCAGCAGCCGCAGCCATAATATCATCAAGTTCAACATATTCTACCGGTGCTACAAATGCCAATACGCCTTGGTGACGATGTCCAGCCGCAACCTTATCGATTTTGTTTCGATCAACGAATTCAACATTTACACCACGCTCTTTTGCTAA
>CALCTX010000009.1 GCA_937907035.1 uncultured Selenomonadales bacterium | reverse complement strand
AGCAGCGCCGACTACGAGTGCAGTCGTGAGTGCGGATACGAGAGTCTTTTTCATTAAAGAACTCCTCCTTTAAAAAATAATATTTTTTGTAACCGCCTTTACCACTCTACAGATACCAAAAGTGTCCACGTTTCCTTTTGAAATGTACAGTTGTAAACACAATTACGCAATGATTATATACTAAACTCACTAAAATAGCAAGTTTTTTGCAAAGTTTAACTAAAAATTTATCAAAAATCCCTAACTTAAGCGGGTAAAAGAGGTAAAGATGCGAGGCGCAGCACAGCCGGTGCGACTAAAGCGTAGTCAAATCTACGCTGGCGAGCCCGGCGCGCAGCAACAAAGCAGATGCGTTGCTATTGCCGGCCATATCAATGCCTAAATTCTATATTCCCCTCCAACGCATTATGCACAGGACACTTATCAAACGCCCGCTTAATACATTCTGCTTTTTCTTCTTCACTGATATCCGCATCCAGCTCAACCTTAAACGAAATTATCATCGTTCCCGGTTCTGCTGTCCGGTCCTCATCAGCCGTTACCTTTACCGCCCGGTATTTTATCTGTTTTTTATCCAACAGCATACGCAACGTTATGCTCAGACAACCGGCAAAACCGCCTAAAAGCATTTCAAACGGCTGCAAGCCGTTGCCGGTTCCCCCTTTGGCCTTTGGCACATCAATACAGGTTTGTGCCGACGCTCCGCTCAATTCCGTCTGATAATTGTTTGCCAAGCTTTTTGCTGTGATCATAAATATCCCCTCCAGTTATGTTTAAGTATAAAACACTTTTGTTAAAATAAATTTAATAAATAATTAAAAAATTAACAACACATCTATCTGCTTGTAGTATAATTATAGTTGTGAATTTGTATTCACATTTAAAATAATTGTTTTTGATGAACGGAGGCTTATCAAGATGGGTACCCGGGTCAGCATCAATAATAGAAAATCAAAACACATCATAATAAAGATCAGCTTTTTAGTGATTTTATTTATAACCATGCTTACATCTCTGACCGGTTTTGCTCCGTCAGCCCATGCCATTGCTCCGGCTGAAGCGAAACTGATAAAAGTCGGCTATTTTGATGCCGGGCGCATGATGATGGGTGCCACCGGCAAGCCAAATACACGCAAAGGCGGCTACGCTTATGAATTTTTGCAGGAGTTAGCCGTTCACACCGGCTGGCGTTATCAATATGTTACCGGCCCGTTTGAAGAGATATTTGCCAAACTTTTGTCCGGTGAGGTTGATATCGTTCCGATGCTCAGCCGCACGGAAGAACGCATCGGGAAAATCGGTTTCCCCGACCAGCCGTTCGGCATGGAATATTTCTTTCTCGCTACTATCAAAGAACGTATCGGTGAATTCAGGGATCCGGTCAAGGGGCTGGAAGGTAAAAAAATCGGTGTCGATGCCGGCTATGCCGAAAATCAGCTGCTGATCCAATTTTTAGAAGAAAACCATATTAACGCTGAACTTGTTCCATACGACACGTCCACCCAAAAGAGCCTGGCTTTACGAAAGATGGAAGTTGATGCTACATTAAACTCCAACAATGCTGTACCACAGGATCTGATGCTGATCCAAAATATCGGTTCCATGCCATGTTATATCGGTGTTTCGCTCCACCGTCCGGATCTGTTGAAGGAAATGAACGCCGCTGTCCGTGCTATAGATGTAAGCCGGCCCGGCTTCACCAGTTACCTGACAGAAAGATATTTTCTGAATACCCCGCTGAACCGTCAATTGGCAGCAGACGAGTCAGCTTGGGTAAATAATCATGCAACAATTCGTTTCGGTGGTTATGCTGAATCATATCCTTATACATATAGCGATGAAAATGGCAATATTACCGGCGTCACCGTTGAGGGTATCCGCTTGATGTTCGAACGTCTCAACCTTTCTTGCCGGCCGGAGTGGAAGCTTTATAAAAACCGGCAGGAATTGCATGAGGCTTTGCGCCATGGCCAGATTGATATCATCGTCAACGAATACTATGACCTTGCCGATGCTGATGAAAACGATGTAATATTATCCGATATCACCAATACAACCGTTATGGGTATGCTTTGCAAAGGACAGCCCAATGAACACAGCATGGATAATGTCGCTACCTTGGAAGCCCAGTTAGGTCCATCATACATGCGGGACAATTATCCGTCATCAAAGGTTGTTACCTGCAAAACTATAAACGAATGTATCGAAAAATTATATTCCGGTGAAGCAACCGCGGTTGTTGCCAATGTTGCAACTCTCAAAGAATATGCCAGAAAAGCTGCCAGTTCCGACACCTTCCAGATCATTCCGCTGTCAGCACAATGCAATGTCTGCTTTGCCGCCCGCCGCAATGAAAATTTCCTTGTCCGCCTCATGAACCGCGGCATTCATTTTGTACCGCAAAGCGAAATAGAAGCTTTGACTTTACAATTTACATTGGGCAGACAGGAAACCTTATCTGCCGCAGACTTTTTCCGGCTGCATTGGGAATATCCGGTTATCTTCCTTGTCTTGCTTGCCTCGCTGACAATTGTCGCTTATGCTCTGCAACACTCCAATAAGTCAGAACGCAAGCTGGCTTTGGCAAATGCTCAGATCACTGAGGCCAACGAGCGGTTGGAAGCCGTAGTAGCTGAACGTACACGGGCCTTGGCAGATGCCGAATCGGCCAGCAAATCAAAGACGACTTTCCTGTTTAATATGTCGCATGATATCCGCACCCCGATGAATGCAATTCTCGGGTTCAATAAAATGGCGGAAAAAAATCTTGACGACAAAGAAAAATTACTTGACTGCTTAGGAAAAGTTGAAAGCGCAGGCAAGCATCTGTTAGGTCTGATCAATGATGTTCTGGATATGTCCCGGGTCGAGTCCGGAACGGTGAAAATTGAAGAGGAACCGATATTCCTTGATACGGCGAAGGATAATCTGTTCAGCATTCTGAACGGCAGCGCGGAGGCAAAGAACATTGTCTTTACATCCGTAATTGATGATTCCGTAAAACACCGCTGGATCTATGCCGACAGACTGCGCCTGATGCGTGTTCTGACAAATATCATTTCCAATTCCGTGAAATATACAAATCCGGGCGGAAAGATCAATCTGCTGGCAGAGGAGCTGCCCTGCGAAAAAGACGGTTATGCGCGTTTCAGATATACCGTTTCCGACACGGGAATCGGAATGAGCGAAGAGTTTCTTAAGCATCTTTTTGAGCCGTTTTCCAGGGCAGAGAGTGCAACGAAAAGCGGCGTTGTGGGAACCGGTCTCGGAATGGCAATCACAAAGTCCTTTGTTGAGCTGATGGGCGGAACGATTGAAGTTGAGAGTGAACTCGGCAAGGGGACGACGGTTCGTATCGAGTTAG
>CALCTX010000008.1 GCA_937907035.1 uncultured Selenomonadales bacterium | reverse complement strand
GGATCAGGTCCGGCATGACGGAAATATAATGCGACAATCCTTTATTTAGTGTGTTATGACGGAACAAGTCCGTCGAAACGCTGGTTAAGGAATAAAATGCTTTGCATTTTCTTTATTTAAGGCGTTATAATTAAATTCGGTAAATGAGCATTTAATGAAATTGTTAGTGGCAAAATCAGCAGTTTATGGCGGGGTGGTGTTCATGGCCAATATCAGAGAAGCACAAAAGCAAGAAACCAACAGGCGGATATTGCAGGCGGCATTGCTTGTTTTTTCGCAAAAGGGTTATTCGGGAACAAGAATTGAAGAGATAGCTAAGGAAGCTTCGGTTACCAAAGGTTTAGTGTCACAACGCTTTGGCGGCAAGCAGAACCTGTTTGCCGCCCTTTTACTGGAAATTACGAGGGCGTATATTCCGGAAGAAACTGATGATTCGTTAGTTGATATTTTTTTGAATTTGGTCCGCACCATTAAGGAAGGGGCAGTTAATAATACCGCTACGTTCCGTTTTTTGCGATTGATCTGTTTGGGTGTGGATATTCCTTCGGGAATAAATGAAAAAATACAAGAGTATTTTGACCGGACCCGGCTTTGTCAGCTGATCGGAGAGGCTGTGCGGCAGGGTAAATTATTGTCCGATAATGCGTATCAGATTTATAAGACACTTATTATTTCCTCTATTGGTCTCACTGTTTCCCGGCTGGTGGCAGGAGCTCCGCTTGATCCGGACGAGGTATATTTGCGGCTGGTCGGATGGCGAAATGCCGCCGGAGAAACTTCCAGCGAAGCTGTAGTCGATCTGCTTCGCCGGCGTGATGAAGCTGTTGATGACAGCAAGGTATTTATTGATGTTTTCTTATCAAATCTGGTTTCGGCATATTATGTCAATTTGCGTGATTTTACATGTAAAGTCTTTAAACACAGTCAGGATAATATTTTGGAAAAACATGATGAGATCCGTGACTACCGGCAGCCGTTGGCAAAGTATATAGCGACTAATGTTCATATGGAAGACCGGGAACGCTTTACGGCAGAAACGTCGGCTGACTATATTCAGCAGCAGTTAAAGGACGCAGATAATATTGGTTTGATATATCGTGATTTGAGCAAAGGGTTTGTGCGTCATTTCCAGCTGCGGATCATTAAAGGGCTGGATAATGATCATGCTGCATTTGCTTTTATAAATATAGAGGAAGCATACAGTCGGGAACTTGCCCAAGTCAATGCAAAAGAAAAAGCGCAAAGCGGTGTACTGGATTTAGAGCGCAAGCTGGATTTTGTCAGGGCTTTGGCTGCTGAATATTCATCGGTTTACTATGTTGATTTGGCAGATAATATTTTGAAACCCTATGTTATGAATTATTTGGTGAAGAGGAAATGGGGAAAGAGTTTAAGTGCCGGGATACAAATGCAAGAGGCATTTGAACGGTTCTTTTTGCCTGATATTT
>CALCTX010000007.1 GCA_937907035.1 uncultured Selenomonadales bacterium | reverse complement strand
TAAGGATGTAAAGGCAAAGATTATGGTTGGCCGTTATAATGATGCTGGTGGTGCAACTTGGAATGAAGGTAAAACTTTCAGCATGCAGGGTATTGAAATTTATTCCAAGGCAAAGAAGTTTATGTGGGGCGTAAGCTATCACAACTTTAGTGATTGTGATAATTTCAATGATAATATGGGTCTTTGGGCAGTTGGCCTTGGCTACAAGTTCAATAAAGATTGGACTTTAAAAGGCGCCTATGCACAGTCCAACAAGAAGGATGTTCAAAGCGCAGAGAAGAAAGCATACAACATCGAGATAGACTATAAGGATGCTGATATGAATAAGCCGGGGACTTGGGGAGCTTGGTTAGCATATCGTCACATCGGAAATTATGGCAGCGGTGTGTTGACGTACAATTCCTTTGATGAAAAAGGCGTTAAAGCTTGGAACATTGGTGTTAAGGTTGCCATGATGAAGAATGTTCTTGGTTATCTTGAATACCTCAATGGTAAAACCATTGAAGATGGGAAAAAGACTTCTAACCTTTTCGGCCGTGTTGAAATGTACTTCTAATCTCAGATTTGGGATACAAAAAGAGCTTCGCGAAAGCGAAGCTCTTTTTTTATAGCTGATCAAATTTGATCCATGGTTACTTTATTATTTATGATGATTTTTTGCGGCGGTTATAACGCTGTTCACTGGTCCGGACTAAACCTTTCATCTGGCGCAGGAATGTTTCTTCGTCAAGTTTGGCACAGATAACACTGAAGGCATAACGGCCCTCGGTCCAGCTGACCACGATCGATCCGTTGGGTGCAATTGCATATTTGGTCTTGGTACGGCTGATGATTTTTTCTCCCCAGTTCAGTCCGTAATAGCCGCTGATCTCATCGGTACCGACTGATTCGGCTACGGCTGTGCGGACGATCATTGTACTTTCGTCAATGTTGCTCTTGAAGGAGAGCTGGGCCAGATCGCCGCCGATAACATACATTGCTGTACACTGATAACCGAAGATTCTCGGTACATAAAGCGGACGGAATCCGAGAGCAGCGTTGATCTCCCGCATGGTCTCATATTTTGCCAATGGATTGATGACTTTGGCGGTTTCCGTCGCGGTCCCTGCCGGAACAGTATCAGCCGGATTAACGGCCGGAGATGTTTCTGTTTGTGCCGGCGAAGCTTCCGGTGCCGGAGTATTTTCGGCTGCCAAAGCCGGGGTGCAGAATAATGATGCCGCCAGCAAGGCAGAAAAGGTCTTGGTTTTAAAATTCATAAATTGTTGCCTCCGTTTCGCTGTTTCAAAAACTATTTAAATTATACCTATTTGCCGGTAAAAATACAAGACATTACAGATATTGGCGCCTGTTCTGAGCAAAGTTTGTCCGGTGTGAAACAGTTTGAGTTTTTCTTCGGCATAGTGTAAGATTTACAGTAAACAAATGGGAAGATATGGTGGTAATATGGGAACAAACGGGAAAAAAGCAGTGTTTATATATCCGGGCTCGGTTAGTGCAGTGTTTTTGCTCACACCTTTGATAAGAGCCTTAAAAAAATCAATTCCCGGTTTGAAAGCTGCTTTGCTTACGACACCGGAGATCGCCGGCTTGGCCAAGCATAATCCGGAACTGGATACAGTTATTTCCTACAAAGAAAGTCAGTAT
>CALCTX010000006.1 GCA_937907035.1 uncultured Selenomonadales bacterium | reverse complement strand
TATAGGAACTCCGTCTATTGACATAGCGTTATTGCCGCTTTCTTTGGCATAAAATGCTTCTTTTTCCGAATCCTGCCATCCGTTCAGGCTTCGTTCTTCAGGGGGAGTGCCTGTTGTTATGGCAATTCCTTTGTCGGCAATTTCCAAGTAGAAATTATCAGCCTGACCTATACTCAGCCAGATGAGATTATCAGGAGAAGCTTCACTATAGGCATACTTCACTACATTGACAACCGCTTCTTCTGCTGCCAGCTGCAGGCGAACAGCTGATTTGTAAGGAAGATACTCTGTGCTTTTTTCTTCAATCCAATTCAAAATAACAGGCAGATTATCACTGACTGCACTAAAAGAGATTTCTTCCGAAAAGGGCATAATATAAAATCCTCCTGTAAAAAGTAAAAAAGGACTTATCTCATCAGCAATATGAAAAGCAAATGAGAAAAATCCTAATATGTTGGTTAAATGAATTTGAAGAAATTATCAAACCCGGAAATTTTCAATACCTCCCGGATAATGGGAATAACACCTTGCAGCGTAATAGAAACCTTTGCAGTTTGAGCATTGCGTGTCAGCATAAACAGAGCTCTGAGGCCGGCACTGCTCAGAAAAGACAGCTCAGTACAATTCATGAGCAAATCCTGAGGATGCTTTGCCAATATAGCTTCCATCTGCATTTGAAAGTCAGAAGCGGTAACAGTATCAATCCGGCCGATAATAGCAACGGTGGTTGGTTTATCGGTACTGAGAATTTTAATTTCCAAGAAAATCAATCCCTTCTGTAAATCTGAATTATTATTTCCCAAAAGCATTTAAGAGAAACTTGATTCCGGTAAATGCAACAAGAACGCCGGTAGCTTTCATCAAAAAAGCGGATTTTATAACGGCGGCCAATCGGACACCGATTTGAGCACCGATTGCTGCACCTATACCCAAGGCAAGACCGGTAAACCACATGATATGCCCTAAATACGCATGACTCAGCGCACCAGCTACAGCAGACACGGCCAAAATACAGGTAGAGGTAGCAATGGCAACCTTAACAGGAAAACGCAGAACATAGATCATAAACGGGACATGGATAACGCCGCCGCCAACACCTAAAATGCTGGCTAAAAAACCTACAAAAATACTACAGATAATGCCAAGCTTTCGGTTATAATGCTCAGGAACAACAGTTACGCCATTTTCTTCATCCTTTTTAGCGGATTTGCGGAATATATTAAGGGCAATTCCCAAAAAGAAAATACCGAAGACGCCGTAAAAAAGTTTTCCCTGCAAATAGGCCGCAGCGTAGCTGCCGAGAAAAGCACCGGGAATTGTAGCCAAAGAAAAACAGACAGCGGCACCTTTACAAGCCAGTTTTTTACGAATATAACCAAAGGCACCGGAAACAGCATTCATCAATACAACAAACATTGAAGTGCCAATAGCGATCTGGGGTTCATAATGCGCAATAAATACAAGAAAAGGAACTATGACAACACCGCCGCCTAATCCCAGAAGTGCTCCGATCAAACCGGTAAATATACCTGTTACTAAAAATACTAAAACATTAAAATCCATAAAAAGCCTCCGTTAGGGAGCGGAATTAAGTGCATCCAAAGATAAATTGCCGGTATCAGGATCAAGATAATGCATCAGCTTGTCTCTGGCATCAAGTGCAAGTATCATATAC
>CALCTX010000005.1 GCA_937907035.1 uncultured Selenomonadales bacterium | reverse complement strand
GTTAAGATAGAGATTGAGTGTATTATATAAGGTGTTGTTCGTTGTACCAAGTCCGCCTGCATCGCTGACTGTTGTGTTCTGCGTTACAGAGAAGGTATCTGTATTGGTATCAAGCGTTCCCGTGATAAACTTATTCAAGCCCTGCGTTGACAAAACCTGCTTGACATCAAGCTTGCCATCCGAGCCCTTACTAAACGTATATTTATAGTTGCTGGTATAAGTTACGAGATTGCCATCATCAGTACCATTCAGCTTATAGTTTGCTCCGGCAGCATTTGCATAGGTCAGATAATTATCCGCTTGCTGCTCCCCATCATGATCAGCTGTGATATTGATACTTGTCAGGTTGACAGTTGCCTCAGCTACATTTGTTGCTGCAATCTTATCGCTTGACTTAGCATCCATATCGGCGTCAATCTTGAGATTCAGACTGCCGGTCAATGTTCCGGCTGTCAATGTTGAATATTTTGCTGTGCCGCTTGTCTGCTGCATATCTATTGTCTTGCCGTTGGCATCAAGTATTCCGCTGATTTTTCTGTCAGTCGCTATATTGACGTCATTCTGTAGCTTGGTTGTACCTGTTCCGCCAATATCCTTGCTGAGTTCGCCTTTAAGGTTGTAAGTTCCTTCATTATTTATTGCCCCGGTAAGTTTTGACATGTCCGCAGTGAGCGTATTACCGCTGCTGATAGTTACATTACCAATTTCGGCATTGACAGTTACATCGCCGTCAATCTGAGTTGTACCGCCTGCGATATTGTTGGCAAGTGTACCAGCCGTCAGTGATACTATACCGCTATTGTTGACGTCTTTGACAAGATAATTTGCATTTGACGTCAATTTTTTGCTTGCACTAACCTCTGTTGCCTGTCCAAGAGCAGCGCCCAAAGTTACGTTGCCATCTATTACAGTCTTGCCTGTGCCAGTGATTGTCTGTCCAAGCGTTCCTTCCGTCAATGATACTGTACCGCTGTTATTGACAGCGTTAACAATATAATTTGCATTTGACGTCAATTTCTTGCTTGCACTAACCTCTGTTGCCTGTCCGAGATCTGCGCCCAAAGTTACGTTGCCATCTATTACAGTCTTGCCTGTGCCGGTGATTGTCTGTCCAAGCGTACCTTCCGTCAATGATACTGTACCGCTGTTGTTGACAGCTTTGACAATATAATCTGCTTTTGACGTCAATTTCTTACCGCTGTTGACGTCAGTTGCCTGACCGAGATCAGCGCCCAAGGTTATGTTGCCGTCAATTACAGTCCTGCCTGTACCGCCGATAGTTTTACCAAGTGTACCGCCTGTAAGGTTTACTGTGCCTGCGTTTGTCACGGTGTTGGCAATATAATTTGCATTTGATGTCAAAGTCTTGCTTGCACTAACATCAGTTGCCTGTCCGAGAGCAGTATCAAGTGTTACATCGCCATCAATTACGGTCCTGCCTGTACCGCCGATGCTCTTAGTAAGCGTACCATCTGTAAGGTTTACTGTACCCGCATTTGTTACGTCTCCGCCAATCTTTGACGCATCAGCTGTCAAAGATTTGCCGCTGTTAACTGTCATCGCCTGCCCGATTGACGCATTCGCCGTCACATCGCCGGCAATAACCGTTGTACCCGTACCGGATATTGCCTTGGCAAGCGTACCGCCATTAAGCGTTACAGTTCCCGCATTAGCAATCGTTTCCGCCCGCAAATTTCCTGCTCCGGCTTCAACCGAAGCCCCTTCAGCTACTGTCAAATCGGTCTGTACCAAATCTGACGTCAAAACTGTCTTGCCGCCAGTAACATTCGTCGTACCGGTGCCGCTGATTCCGTCAGCAAAGCTGTTATCCCCGCTCAAATTCAGCGTTGAGCCATTAACTATATCCTTCGTATTGCTGCTGAAATTCACCCCGTTCAGATTCAGCGTACCGTTATTAGAAAATGCCGCAGCAAAATTCTGTACTTTGCCGGAATCCCCATTGACAGTCAAATCATGTCCGGCTGCGACCGTGATGCCATCTGCACCCTTATTACCATATCCGGTAAGTGATTTGCCCGCCATATTAACAGTCAGCCCGCCACGCGCTGTCGTTCCAATAGCTTCGTTAGTAAATACCTCCAGATTATTGTCAAAAGTAAAGCTTGTCTCCCCACTGTCTGACTTAATAAAAGCCGACAACTCTTCAGCCGACTTTGTCCCCAATCCGCGGCCATTATAAGAACCCTGACCTTTGCCATCTGTGCTGAAATCAATATATCCGCCGGCTGATCTGGCACTTGATGCAGTCAAGCCTTCAGCTATTTCAACGATACCGGTAAGATTATTTTCGCCTTCTTTGTAATAAAGCTTATTTGCCAACGCATTAAGTACATTATTTACCAGAACAGTATCAGAAGTACTGATACCATTATTTGCCGTTCGCAGGGAAATCACGCTGCCCGCAGCAGCTTTTTTAATTGTAATATCGCCACCGTTCATCGTAGTTGGCGTACTTGTATCATGACCATACAAGACAACTACATTGCCACTGTAATTATCGATCGTCAGCTTGTCACTGCCGGTCATGTCTATCACACCGCGTTCGGCTTCAGCAGCGCCGCCATGAAGAGATGTCACTCTGCTTGCTCCGTTAGAGCCGATATCTTCATTATCATCATAATAACGATCATTTTGCTTGAGATTTTTCCAAATTGCACCGTTGGTCAGCCACATATTGACTTTACCGCCATTATCGATAATACCCGTAAGGTAAGAATCGGCAGTAGTCAAGCCAAGATTGATAACGCCATTTGTTTGTTCATAATCTGTTGCTTTCCGGGCAAAAATGTCACCGTCGAGCTTAACATCCTTTGTGTCGGCTGATGAACCATCACTGTTCATATTGATAGTTCCCTTATAAGCAGCCAGAGCATAATAGCCATATTTCATGCCACTGGGAACAACTATATGTCCCCCTTGCACAGTAACACTGCTGTCATCGGCATTAACCGCAATACCATTGCCGTAAACACTCATATCAACATCGCCATTGACAACGACCTTGCTGTTTTCAACACTGGTCAGTATACCGGCATTGTTAAAGCGGGAATAAACATTATCAGGATTTACTGTCCAGGTAAAAGATGTTGAACCAAGAACAGTATTATCAGC
>CALCTX010000004.1 GCA_937907035.1 uncultured Selenomonadales bacterium | reverse complement strand
GGTCTTGTTCACCGTCATGAGCTTTCCGGTGCATTGCATGGCCTTTTCCGTGTTCGCAATTTCACGCAGGATGATGCGCATATCTTTATGACACCGGATCAGATCGAAGGCGAGATTCAGAACGTTATCAATCTTTTTGATGAGGTTTATAAGACATTTGGTTTGGAGTATCATGCTGAGCTCAGTACCCGTCCTGAGGATTCTATGGGTTCCGATGAGGTTTGGGAAAAGGCAACTAACGCTCTTCGCAATGCTTTGGAGCATCGGGGCCTGAATTATGTTATCAATGAAGGCGACGGCGCATTTTACGGGCCGAAGATCGATTTCCATTTGAAGGATTCAATCGGCCGTACCTGGCAGTGCGGTACGATCCAGCTGGATATGCTGATGCCGGAGAAATTTGATCTTACTTATGTAGGTGAAGATGGTCAGAAGCATCGTCCGGTAATGATACACCGTGTTGTTTACGGCAGTATCGAGCGGTTTATCGGTATTCTCATAGAAAATTATGCCGGTGCATTCCCGGTATGGCTGGCACCGCTTCAGGTTAAGATTTTGCCTATAACTGACAAACATCTTGATTATGCGTATGAATTGCGTCAGCAGTTGTTTGATCTGGGTATCCGGGTTGAGGTTGACAGCCGCAATGAGAAGGTCGGTTATAAGATCCGTGAAGCTCAGGTTAAGAAGGTACCGTATGCGTTGGTTGTCGGCGATCAGGAAGTAGAAAATCATACGATCAATGTCCGGAAGTATGGCGAACAGCAGAGCCGGACTCTTGATATGGCTACTTTTGTCGAAGAGATCGAGCAGAAGATCGCTGATAAGGCAGAGAAGTAAGAGAGGGGCATATATTTGACAGCAATAAAGTATGAGCTGGTAAAACAGGATGCGGCAACCGGCGCCAGAGCCGGAATTATTCATACTCCGCATGGCAGTTTTCCAACGCCAATCTTTATGCCGGTTGGTACACAGGCTTCGGTTAAGGCAGTATCGCCTGATGAACTGAAGGATTTGGGAGCGGGGATAATCCTCAGCAATACTTATCATTTGTTTTTGCGGCCGGGAATGGATTTGGTCCGGGAAGCCGGCGGATTGCATAAGTTCATGCATTGGGACAGGGCAATACTTACCGATAGTGGCGGCTTTCAGGTTTTCAGTCTTGGGAGTTTGCGTAAGATAACCGAAGAGGGTGTAACTTTCCGTTCACATATTGACGGGTCAAAGAAGTTTTTGTCTCCGGAGGTTTCGGTAGAGGTTCAGACAGCGCTGGGGTCGGATATTGTTATGGCCTTTGATGAATGTGTTCCTTATCCGGCTGATTATGAATATACGAAGCGTTCAACGGACAGGACACATCGCTGGGCGGAACGTTGTAAAAAAGCGATGACGCGTGATGATCAGGGACTGTTTGGTATTGTCCAGGGCGGTATGTTTAATGAGCTCAGGCGCGAAAGTGC
>CALCTX010000003.1 GCA_937907035.1 uncultured Selenomonadales bacterium | reverse complement strand
GATGGAGTCGTTCGCCACGATGGAGAATCTGCGAAGTCTCGGCGCTTCCAGAAGCCAGCTAATCGTATAGCCGATTGCCAAGCCGACAGGAATCCATACCTGTCCCATTCCCAGCGCATAGATTGAAGTCGGAAGTCCCATCAAAACCCAGGCACTCATATCGGAAGCGCCGGCAGACAGAGCGGAGACCCACGGACCCATCTGGCGTTCGCCGAGAAAATAGGTTTTTTCTCCGCCGTCTTTGTCTCTAAAGAAGAAATATATACCGATGCCCAGCATGAAGGCAAGGTATATAATGAAAACAATAACTTCCAAGTTCATAATGATACTCCTTCATTTAAAATTTAGTTTAACATATAAGATGATATCACAAAAAATAAAAATAGGAAAATAAAACATTGCAATAAAATAAAAAACGTAATAATCTAAAAGGTGATTTTCAGACAGAAAAGAGGCAGAGACTGATCATGGATATAACAATGGTCGGCTTTTTGATGGCAATGGGCTTTGTGGCGTCGTTCGTTGACGCTGTTGTTGGCGGCGGCGGATTGATTTCCGTGCCGGCACTGATGTGTACGGGATTATCGCCGGTGACGGTCCTCGGAACGAATAAAGTTGCTGCCGTTATGGGAGCAGTGACCAGCTTTATTGCTTTCATCCGTTCGGGAAAGGTGGATTTCGGACTGATAAAATATTTATTTCCCTGTTCGCTGGTCGGTTCGGCAGTCGGAGTATTTGCAGTACGTCTGGTACCGCCCGATTTTCTGCGGCCGTTAGTTGTAGTAATGTTAATCGTTGTATCAATTTACAGTGTGACGAAGCGGGATTTGGGAATACAATCGACATATCATGGAATGACACGGCGCAAGCTGATCCTGTCAGCTTTAACGGCATTTGCCTTTGGCTTTTATGACGGATTCTTTGGGCCGGGAACGGGATCATTTTTGCTGTTTTCTTTTTTACTGATCGGATTTGATTTTATCGTGGCTTCCGGCAATTCCCGGGCACTAAATTTTGCGAGCAATATTGCCGCCGCAGTGATCTTCAGCTATGTCGGCGAGGTTAATTTTTCCTATGCATTGCCGATGGGGGCGGCGATGATCATCGGAGCCTGGTGCGGGGCAAAAGTGGCGATCCGTAAAGGTGCGGCTTATGTCCGACCGTTATTTTTGGGGGTAACAATAGTCCTGATCGGCAAGCAGCTGTGGGATTTATGCAAATGAATACAGTGTATTTTATGACCAATAAAAGTAACAGTGTTTTATATGTAGGTGTAACAAATAATTTATTTCGGCGTGTTTTTGAGCATAAAGAAAAGATAAATAAAGGTTTTACGAAACGTTATAATGTTGATAAATTAGTATATTATGAGGTATATGATAATATTGAATTGGCAATAGCCAGGGAAAAGCAGATAAAAAATTGGAAAAGGGAATGGAAAAATGCGTTAGTGGAAAAAGACAATCCGCAATGGGATGATTTATTTGAACGTCTGATTAAGGAATAAAATAATATTTTTGCCGTCATTCCGGGCTTGACCCGGAATCCCGGTATCAGAGGCACTAATGAGGAGATGCCGGATCAGGTCCGGCATGACGTTTAAAGAAAGAGGCCGGAGGTACTAACAGGACAACGTTAATTCGGGCCTTAGGGAGCCGTCATTCCGAATCTCAAGGCCGTCATTCCGGGCTTGACCCGGAATCCCGAAAAAAGAGGCACTAATGAATAAGCAGTTTTTGCAAATGGAGGAAAATGATGTTACAGGCAATAATTGATATCGGTTCCAATACAGTCCGCATGGTTGTTTACGATCTGGAAAACGGCAAGGCTAAGCAGATAATGAAGAAAAAGCATCTGGTCGGGCTGGCGGCGTTTTTAAAAGACGGTGTAATGCAGCAGGCCGGTATTGACCGGGTTTGCGAGGTTCTCAATGAATATCGCGAGTTTTTGACAGCCTTTCATATCGACCGGGTAGCAGCTTTTACAACAGCGGCATTGCGCAATGCGAAAAACAGTGCGGCGGCAGTAGCCGAGATCACTGAACGCACGGGGATCGCGATCCGCGTGATTTCCGGCATAGAGGAAGCGGAGTATGATTTTATCGGAGCGACGTATGGCTTGAAAGAGCAGAGCGGGTTGTTGATCGATATCGGCGGAGCCAGTACCGAGGTCGTTTATTTTTCTGATGGACAGATCGTGACAAAAACCAGTCTGTTGATGGGCTCGTTATCGTTGCACAGCAAGTATTCAGCCGGGCTTTTGCCGACAGCGGCGGAGATCAAAGCGATGCAGGACGAGATAGCGGATATTCTCGATACAGCCGTAGAGCTTGATTCGGTCAGCGAAGCGCATGTCTGCGGGATTGGCGGAACATTTAAGGGGGCCAGTGCGTTGTATAATCTGACCTATGGGCAGCCAAAAGAGAATGCGCTGTTAGACGCGGCCAAGTTGCCGGAGCTTATCAAGCGTTATCAGGCCGGGAAAGAACTTTCCGAGGAAGAGCTTATTATATTTTTTAAAGCCTGCGCTGACCGGCTGCACACAATTGTTCCGGGTATGCTGATCGCCGATGCGTTAGCCAAACGGTTTGGCAGCAAGACGATAACCTACAGCGACAGCGGTGTCCGGGAAGGGTATATTTATAAGGAACTGCTTTAACAGAAAAAGGCTGCGCAGGCAGCCTTTTTATTTTGCGAAAACGTAAGGTTTCTTTAGCTTTTTGTCGGGAAAAATGGTATAATAAATTGTTAATAATATGGAAAGAAATATATTTTTAAATAAATTTTTGAGGTGAGAAAATGGATTCAGGACAGGATAAAATTATTCCCGTCGATCTGGCTAATCAAATGCGCGATTCGTATATTGATTATGCGATGAGCGTTATCGTGGCCCGGGCACTGCCGGATGTTCGCGATGGATTGAAGCCGGTTCATCGCCGTATTCTTTATGCGATGCAGGAAGCGGGGATGACATCCGGTAAGCCGTATAAGAAATCCGCACGTATTGTCGGTGAAGTACTTGGTAAATATCATCCGCACGGTGACACATCTGTTTATGATGCGATCGTCCGGATGGCGCAGGATTTTTCGATCCGTTATCTGCTGGCTGATGGCCATGGTAACTTTGGTTCGGTCGATGGCGATCCGGCAGCGGCAATGCGTTATACTGAGGTCCGTATGTCAAAGGTGTCGGAGCTCATGCTGGCCGATATCGAAAAGGAAACGGTTGATTTTGTACCGAACTATGATGAATCGTTGCAGGAGCCGCAGGTGTTGCCGGCAAAGTTCCCGCAGTTATTGGTCAACGGTTCGGCCGG
>CALCTX010000002.1 GCA_937907035.1 uncultured Selenomonadales bacterium | reverse complement strand
TTCCGGAGACGAACGATAGCCCGGTTTCTTTTGTTTATCTTTATCATAGATTGCCGCCGGATCTTCTTCATCCAGCCCCGGAACCTTAGATACCGGATCCATACTTTGCCCATAACCGGCCAGTTGCTGCTCCGGACCTTGTATCCGCCCGTAATGGTTGTAAACCGCTCCGCCAAAAGAAATACCTGAAATACTCATATCGCGCTCACCTCCGAAACTATTATTTACCTTTTATTATTCGACTCTTAACGCATTTTTCCTGCTAAAAGATTCAGCCCTCAACCGGCAATGTTTCCTTGACCAACGAAAGCAAATTACCGCCTAAATAGCGGACTCCTTTTATCGCCGCATTGCGGGCACACAGCATATCGCGATCGGCATCACCGATAAATACACTTTGTTCTTTATCAACATTATATTTCAAGCAAGCTTCATCCACCAGCTTCGGTGACGGTTTACGGCAACCGCACGGTTTTGCATACTCCGGTACAGTTCCCTCTTCATGATGCGGACAATAATAAAAAGCATCTATATGCGCACCGGCTTTATTCAATTCCTCATTCATCCAGTCATGAAGTTTACGAATATCTGCCTCTGTATAATAACCTCTGGCAACGCCGGACTGATTAGTCACCACAATGACCAGATACCCCTGATCATTGCAGTACTTTATTGCCTCAACGGCTCCGTCCGTCCAGACAAAATCCTCAATCCGATACAAATAATGCGTATCAATATTCAGCGTACCATCCCGATCGAAAAAAACTGCCTTATTCATCATAACGGTAATACCCGCCTTTTTCGAGGAACTGGCAATATTCCGCTACTGCGTCCTTCATATTATGGAATCCGCGGTCATAGCCGGCTTCCAGCAGCTTAGTAGTATCCGCCTCAGTAAAGCATTGATATTTTCCCTTCAAAACCTCCGGAAAATCACGGTACTCAATCCGGCCGGTCCCTAAAGCATCAATAACAGCCTGTGCTGCCTCATTATAAGAATGGGCAATACCCGTACCGCAATTGAAAATCCCGCTCGGCCCCTGTTCTTCCCAGAACCAGAGATTGACATTGACCACGTCTTTTACATAAACGAAATCCCGGCGATGTTCGCCGTCGCCATATTCTCCATAACCACGGAACAGACGGCAGCAATCGTTTTCCTTTATCTGATTGTACAGCTGATAGAAAATCGATGCCATCTTTCCTTTGTGATGCTCCTGCGGCCCATAAACATTGAAATAACGCAAGCCTACGACCTGACTGCACACTTCCGGCAATACCTGCCGTACATAGCGGTCAAAAGCCAGCTTGGAAAATGCATACGGATTAAGAGCGTCCTCACAGGCATCCCCTTCCGTAAAACCATTTTCCCCGCCGCCATAAGTTGACGCCGAAGATGCATACATAAACGGTATCCGGTGATTCAGGCAAAAATGAAGCAATGCCTTGGAATACTCATAATTTGTCCGCATCATATAATTGACATCATATTCCATCGTATCGGAGCAGGCCCCCTCATGGAAAACGACCTCCACCTCAGTACCGTCAAAGATATCTTCAACAACATCCGCCAAAAAATCATCCTTATGCCGATAATCAAGGAACTTCAATCCCCGCAAGTTTTTATAATTCTGACCATCTTTGAGATCATCAACGATAAGGATATCCTCCCGCCCGCGACGATTCAAAGTCTTAACAATATTACTGCCGATAAATCCGGCGCCACCTGTAACGATTATCATTTACTCTGCCTCCCATATATCTAAAATAATAAAAACTCTCTACAGCCTGTAAGATACGTGACAACACCGCATATTTGCTGTTATCACGTACCAGTTTTCTCCAATGCTGCCAGCAATTCCTCTTTGCTTACCGCATAAGTACCCAATTTAGCTACGACCACACTGGCCGCCAAATTTGCCAGATATGCTGCCCCGGCCGCTTCCATACCGCCGGCTAATGCCATAGCAAACACCGCGATAACCGTATCACCGGCACCGGACACATCAAATACCTCCTGCGCCTTGGTCGGAATATGCACGACATTATCATCATTTATCAGTGACAAGCCATGCTCGGAACGGGTCACTACCATATTCCCGATCCCGAACTTCTCCAATACCGAGCGGGCTGCCTGTTCCACCGCCACATCCTCATTCTTTATCTTCTGTGGCAAAACTTCATTGATCTCCTTGAGATTTGGCGTAACATAATCAGCCCCTGAATAACGTTCCCAATCGCGACCTTTCGGGTCAACGATAACCGGTATGCTCTGCTTGGCACACTCAGCGATTATATGTGCACAAGTCTCAGCCGTACAAACCCCTTTTCCGTAATCAGAAATTATTACGCCGTCAACCCCGGCTGCCAATTTCTTACTGATCTGCTGTCTCAGCTCCTGCCGGTACTGCTCTGCCGGCGGTTCTGTCTCTTCAAAATCGAGCCGCAGCATCTGCTGATGCCCGCCGATCACCCGCAGCTTTGTAGTTGTCGGAGCCGGAGTATATACCAATGCAGTTGTGCCAATCCCCCGCGAAGCAAATTTCTCCCGCAAGGTCTGACAATGCAGATCATTACCGACAAAGCCGGCAACCTCAACCTGACAGCCCAACAAGGCCAGATTGTGGACCACATTGGCCGCCCCGCCCAAAGTTTCCTTGGTCGAGGTGACTCGTGTTACCGGTACCGGAGCCTCCGGCGAGATCCTGGTAACCTCACCGTAATAATATTTATCGAGCATCACATCCCCGACCACCAGCATCTGGCAAGCCGAGGTCTTATTTTGGACAAACTCGGACATCTTTTCCTGTTTCGCCATATTCTCCTCCGATCAAATGGTCACAATGCTATTACCCGGCATTCGAACTTTGCCGGTGCCGGCAAATTGCCAACATCATCCTGGTATTTTGCCAATAATTCATCGGCATACCTGGTAACCTCAGTCACCGGAATATTCTTCATACACGCCAGATTCTCCGGTCCTTTGCGCGGACACTTATGGATCCCGCATGGATGACACTTTTCCGGTGTCTTTATCAACACATCTTTTTCATCATACGGATAAAAACCCGGTACCGGTGATGCCCCGAACATCGTAACGATTGGCACATGCATCGCAACCCCGACATGCATCGGCCCGGAATCTGTGGTAATAAACAGTACGCAGCGTTTCAAAAGTGCCGCTAATTCTCCCAATGAAACTTTGCCGGTAAAAACCTTTACCTTTTCAGCCGAATCAAGCTTCATCAAACTGCGGGTCTTATCAACAATCTCTGTATCCATCGGGCCGCCGAAAAATGCTATCTTGTACCCTTTTTCGATATAATAGTCAGCCGTCTGAGCAAAATAGTCATCGATCCAGCGCTTGGTCAGCCAGCTTGCACCAATATTTAAGGCAATAACCTTGTCCCCGACAGCAAAATGTTCCTGCCATAATGCTGCCGCTTTTCCTTCCGCTCCCGGCGGCAAGACCATTTCCAGCCCGGCATCATCAATCTTTGTCACACCGGCTGCCTTCTGCAACACCTCAAAATGCGAATGTATCTGATGCATTATTGCCTTTTTATTGGGCAACACAACATCAAAGAACCAGGAAAATCCCGGCTTGGAATATCCGACTATCCGCTTCGCTCCCGAAAAAGCCGCCAGTGCCGAAGCCCGTTCATTGCGATGAAGATTGATAACAAGGTCATATTTTTTTGCCCGGACCTTGCCGATAAATTTGATAAACGCCGGCAACTTATCGTCAGCGCCTTTTTTATCGATCAGCAAACATTCATCGATATGCTCGTTAAACTCCACCAGATCGCGAAGTTTTTTATCTGCCAGCAGCGTCAGTTTTGCCTGCGGATAATTAGCCCGCAAAGTCCGCAAGACCGGTGTTACCAGCATCAGATCGCCAATATGCATGAGATTGATCACTAAAATATTTTTATACATAACAAGCCTTCTCTATATATTTATCCAAATCTAATTATAACGCCTTAAATCAAGAAAAAGCAACGCTTTTTCCTCTTTAACCAGCGTTTCGACGGACTTGTTCCGTCATAGCGCAGTAAATAAAGAAAATGCAAAGCATTTTCTACTTTAATCAGCTCTTCGGCAAACTTGTTTTGCCATAACGCCTTAAATC
>CALCTX010000001.1 GCA_937907035.1 uncultured Selenomonadales bacterium | reverse complement strand
GACCTCATCGTCCCGAACGATGCGCGCTACCAAACTGTGCTACATCCCGACAACAGAAATTATTATAATATCAAATTAAATTAAATGCAAGCTTTTTTTAAAATTTATCATGCAAAGATGGACGATGCGACAATAATTTCATAACTTTAGCCCCGGTATTTCTGATACGATGGGAGTTGTTTTTGATCTTCGGCTTCATATCAGCGATAGTTCCAAAATCGCCGCGTTTGAGGTAGGTGGTTTTGGTTTTCTGCGGAGTAAAGAGATCACGCAGTGAGGAAAAGAGTTTTTCCGGACTTGCAGCCGGTTCACAGAGAAAGAAATCGACTGCAACGTAGCTTAAAACATTAAAGAAATGGATTATGCAATGACCTTCAGAAAAGAAAAAGATCATTGTTTTGTGTCCTCTGTTAAGCTCATGGACCTCCACCGATTCAACATCAATTTTGTTGGCAGCAAAAAGATTGATAATGGTAGTTTTTTGTTCCTCCTCCTGGAGCATTGTTTCCGGATCGCATTTATACATATCGATCGTTAATTGTCTTGCTAATACTTTGGCCATAAACTTATGTCACTCCGTCCTTTGAAATGAAATTTCATATAATGTTAGATTATAACGCGTTTATTTATGAAAATGCAAAACATTTTTGTAAATAAAACTGTCATAAAATAACTTTGTATGTATACATAATTTTATCGTATCAAAAATATATTTTCTTAAATGCTGATGCTGAATCGGAATTTTATTCCGGCAGCTTGACCCGAAATTGCAGATAAAGGAAAATAATTGCGGCAATAGCAAAAACTAATACACTGGTAGTCTGGGCCGAGGTAAAGAGGCCGAGTACAAGATCGGTATAATCGCCGCGTAAATATTCAAGCCCGAAACGGGCCAAAGAATAAAGCATGACATATAGCAGGAAGGCCTGACCTTTTCGATGCGCAAAGGAGCGATAGATAAGCAGCACAGCAAAAATGACAACATCAAGCTGTCCTTCCCAGACTTCAGCCGGCCAAAGCGGCTGAGCACCATAGGTGTGATAGGCTAAAGTTGTCGCCGGATATATGATACCGAAGCTGCTGCCGGTCGGGGCACCGAATGCATCACCGTTAAGCAGATTGGCACAACGGCCGATAGCTTGTCCGAGAATTATCGCCGGAGCGACGATATCGGCCAAAGCCCAGGTATCGATATTATTGCGCTTGGTATAGATGACCCCGGCAATTACGCCGAAGACGATACCACCCTGGATAGCCATACCGCCTTGCCAGACGTTGAATATTTCTGTCAAATGATTGTGGTAGTAGTCCCAGTCAAAGAAAAAAACGTCCCAAAGCCGGCCACCTAATATTCCGGCCAATCCACAGTAAATTCCCATGTCAAATATATGTTCATGCCAACGGCCGTCTTGTTTGGCTAAAAAGTACGCCGTTCCGGTTGCCAGGATGATGCTGAGACTTAAAACCATTCCGTAGGCCCGGATCGGAAAGTCACCGATAAAAAATAAATACTGATGCATTGTTGACGTCCATGATCTGATAACTGTTTCTATTTTACAACATGAGAGAGAATTTTGGCATTAATATTTGATATTTATTTTTTCTTGTGATATTATACAAAATATATTATACACCCAAATGCATCCAAAGGTCAACAGTGAGTCTAAATAAATATAAT